>JBQCEJ010000113.1:0-4251 GCA_051960355.1 Verrucomicrobiota bacterium
TGGGTCAATCCGCGGGGAAACTCAACCGTCGATTCCGTTTGAGCGGCGGCCGCCACAGCTGAACCAACCCAGGAACTTGCGGCCAGCGCGCACAACAAAATCCAAAGCCACACGGACCGTCTTGCAAGTTGTCTCAAGCGCATTTCGCGCACTCTAGAAAAATGCCACGGCCTTTGCCAGTTTTGAATCCCCATAGCCGCACGCCATCAGGCTGCGCCACCCTATTTCGGTTTTCCCACATCCCACTCTGACGCGACCTAAAGGATCGCGGCTACGAAGATCGCCGCCACATGTTTTAGATCAAAAAAGCCGCAAAAGCCAATTTTTGGCTGAATAATCTCCTTTGCAAGTCCACGGCACCCGGGCAATTTGAACACATGATTCCGGACGAACAGCCGAAAGCTGCTTCAGAACCATCCGACGTGACACCTGAAAAGGGAGTGCGCCGCCGCTCCCGCCGTGGCGGTCGCCGCCATTCCAAGCGCCGCGGACCACCGCGCTCTCCGGATCAACAAGCCGCTGACGCCGCCAATGCTCCGGCCACTTCAGAGACAACCGCCGAGACGCAGGCCATTGCGGCCGAAACGGCCCAACAGTCCGAAGCCGTCCCGCCTGTTTCTTCCGAATCCGCTCCCACCCCCACGCAAGCCGAGGCCGTACGCCCTCCGATCCAACCGCCTCGTGAACGTTTTCAAAATCGCCCGCCGCGACCGGATCGTCCAGATCGTCAGGAACGCCAACAAAGACCCGATCGGCAAGACAGACCCGATCGCCAGGATCGACCGGAGCAGCAGGAACGCCAGCCACGGCCCGAGCGCGGTCCGCAGCCGGAACCCGTGCGCGAGTTCAAGACTCCGAGTGTCACCACCGCCATTGAGCAGGTCACCGAAGTCATTGAAGAGCTGAAGCATGTTCTGAGTGAAATGGAAGAAGTCCTCGAAACCCTCGAACTGGCCGAGCGGCAGAAAATCGATGACGAGCGGGAAATTGAATCGCTGCATCGCGCCCTGCGCCAGTTGCGCCAACATCATCCCAGTGGTGGACATCGCGGCCATTGATCGCAGACAGTGTCAGCCGATTCCCTCGTCAAATCCGCCCGGCGTCTCCGCGTTGCCGTCAACAAGCTGACCTTCGCGCCGCCCGTTTGCCACGTCTATAATCCTCTCGATTACGCCTGGCCGGCCCATGAACTCTATCTTCGGCGCTATGGAAACAGCCGCAAGCGCGTCATCTTTCTCGGGATGAATCCCGGCCCGTTCGGCATGGTTCAAACCGGCGTGCCGTTCGGCGAAATCAAAGCCGTGCGCGATTGGCTCGGCATCCAAACCGCGGTGGGCACCCCGAAAACGCAACATCCCTCACGGCCCGGAACCGGTTGTGCCTGCACGCGGTCTGAAGTCAGCGGCGAACGGCTTTGGGGGCTCTTCTCAGAACGTTTTGGATCGGCTCAAGACTTTTTCCAGGAGCACATCGTGATCAATTTTTGCCCCCTCGCCTTCCTGGAAGAGAGCGGACGCAATCGCACTCCGGACAAACTGCCAGCAGCGGAGCGATCGGCGCTGTTCGCCGCCTGCAGCCGGCATTTGGCAGAAGTAGTCGAATGCCTCCAACCGGAATGGATCATCGGCGTCGGGGATTTTGCAATGAAACGGGCTGAAGAATTGACCAAAAATTCCGTGAACGTCGGCCGCATCCTGCACCCGAGTCCTGCCAGTCCCGCCGCCAATCGCGGCTGGGCCCGCCAAGCCACCGTTCAATTGAAAGCGCTAGGCATTTGGAGCTGATGAATTGGGCGAAGTTGGAACCGCGCGATCAGAGTTGAATCGTTGAATCGTGTTCGATGTTTCACGTTTTACGTTTCACGTTTTCACGTCTCACACTTCAACTTCGTCCCCGATCCCCCGGCGTTCGGACCACCACCGGTCCAGAGCGGACGCGGTGGTGGAGCAAACCAACGTTAACGGGTCACGTCCGGATTGGACAGAATCTGACCGTCTGCAGTGATGTACATTTTCGGGTTTTTCCCCGGCTCAGTGAACGAAATTTCGTAAACCACCTGGCCGTTGCGCGTGGTCTTGTCGATATCGGCGATCTCGGCATTCGGATCTTGAGAACTCAACGTGCTCCTCACCGCCTGCGGCAGATCGCTCAGCGTCGTGCCGGTCATCGGTCCTCCGGTCAGAACGTTGTGATCGTTTTCCGCTGCGGCACCCATGTGTTGTCGCGTTTCCGTGCAGCCGGTCACGAGACCCGCCGCCACCAATAGTCCAAGTATGTATGTCTTCATAGTTTGTGTTTTGTTCCATGAACGTCGTGGGCAGCACCTCCCTTTGCCATGGGGTTTCCTGCTCGTTTCCGGCACCACATCTACTACCCGAGAGCCACTCCGCCGCTTTCCTGCTTTCTCGGCATCGGATCTCCTGCCTTTCTCATTGCTCATTCCGCCTGGCCTTCTGTCATTCCTGTCGCTCATGTCTCGCCTCGCACTTAGGAAGGCCTGACGACAGGATTTACAGGATTAAACAGGATAAAAATATTGCCCTGGGTTCAGCGTTCGATTTTCCGCCCGTTCACGATCCAACGCTTCGACGTTTTTATTCTGTGGTTAAAAACAGTGTCCCGAACCGTTCGCGTCTTCCGCGGTTCCAAGCTTTTCTGCGCCTCTGCGATTTAAGATTTGTGGCCTTCGGCTTCATGTATCCGCACGCCTTCAGGCTGCATCCTCTCATTCGATCTTCCCACACCCCACCCCGACGCGACCTAAAGGATCGCGGCTACATGCCACTGAAATTCCGGGCCTTCAGCGTTTGACGTTCAGCGTTCATTGTTCGATGTTCCAACCTTTCCGTCCCGTTCACGCTTCAACGCTTCAACGTTCAGCCGTTGTTCAGTTTCATCTGTGTCCATCCGTGGTTTCCCACTTTCCTGCGCCCAAGGTTCTTGGTTGAAAATCAGTCAGGATATGTTTCTTTACGGAGGAAAGATTCACCATGAAAACATTGAAACAGAATTGCGTTTTGCTCGGACTTTCGGCTCTGTTCCTCCTCTCGTTCATCACCGCCTGCTCCACGGTGCCCGTCACGGGCCGCAGCCAGCTCAACCTGGTCTCGTCCGGCCAGGAAATGGAACTCGGCTTGAGCAGCTTCGATCAACTCAAGAAGGAAACTCCGATCAATCGCGATCCCGCCATCAACGCCATGGTCCAACGCGTCGGCCAGCGCATCGCCGCCGTCGCCGGCAAAGATATGCCCAACGCCCAATGGGAATTCGTGGTGTTCGACAGCCCGGAAGCCAACGCCTTCTGTCTTCCCGGCGGCAAAGTCGGCGTTTACACCGGCATTCTTCCCATCACCAAAACCGATGCCGGGCTGGCGACGGTTATCGGCCATGAAGTCGCCCACGCCGTGGCCCACCATGGCGCCGAGCGAATGAGCGAGGCCATGCTGACTCAAACCGGCGGGCAGATTCTCGGCTCAACTCTTTCGAGTGCCGATCCGCGTTGGCAACAGGCCACGTTGCTGGCCTACGGTGTCGGCGCCAAACTCGGCCGCGAACTGCCGCACAGCCGCGCGCAGGAATCCGAAGCGGATCATATCGGACTGATTTACATGGCGCGGGCAGGTTACGATCCGCGCGAGTCGGTCGATTTCTGGCAGCGTTTTTCTGCTTCCAATCAACAACAAGGCAACGGCGGATCGTCGCTGTTTTCGAGATTCCTCTCCACTCACCCCGTGGACGAAGTTCGCATCAAGCAATTGCAGCAATTGCTCCCGCAGGCGGAAGCCGAATTCCGCAAGAGCAAGGTCCAATGACTCCTTTCAATGGGCAGCGGGCGCGAGTTCTAAACCTATCCCGGCACTGACCACTGACCACTGACCGTCACTGTGGAAAGCACGGATTGACAGTGCGGGAAGAAAACTGTTTTCCTTCGACGCTCGCTCAAATCCAAACTGCCTTGCAATAGAGCCACCGAATGTCTGTCCAGAGTCCCATGAAGATCTTGATCTTCGCCCATGTGCCCCCGCCGCATCACGGCCAGAGCTACATGGTTCAACTCATGCTGAATGGATTCGGCGGCGATCAGCGCCACGCCAGACCGGGCACCCCGCCCTCCAACCCGTTCAATATCGCCTGTTATCACGTCAATGCCCGTGTCTCAAAAAAGCTCGAAGACATCGGTGACTTCCGACTGGGAAAATTCCTGCTGTTGCTGGGCTATTGTCTCCAGGCGATCTGGTTCCGGTTTCGATA
>JBQCEJ010000114.1:0-2401 GCA_051960355.1 Verrucomicrobiota bacterium
GCAAGCAGGCTCCAGCCATTCTCGAACATGCCTTCATGGCTACACACTCAAGATGGCTGATTCGTGTTTTGATCGCGCGGGTTTCTCAGCCGCTGCAATCAAACGCGGCTCACTTCAGCTTGGCCACTTCAGCGTTGAATAGTTCCCGCGTCTTGGCCTGGAGTTCAGCGAGCTGGAGTTCGCCCTTATCGAGCTTGGCCAGCAGCAATTTCTGAGCGAGATAATCTTTGTTCACCACGCCGGCTTTGCTTTGCAACATGCGCCAGGCTTTGCGGCGTTCCACGGCGAAGAGCACCATCTGGCGCGACACGGCGAAGTATTTCATATTCCCGTTGATCTCGGCTTTGATATAAACACCGAAGTTCGGCACGCAACTGCGATGGTTCTGATCGAACACACGGCGATAAATCACATCTTCCTGCGTGACGAACACGAGCATGTCGTCCAAATGAATCATCTCGGAAATGTCTTCTTCCTTGATCGCCTTGACGTGCTTGCGGAAACGCCCTTCCGTCAGCGCCCAATGCGCAACGGTATAGCTGTATTCCTCGCCCGTGCTGGCGTATTTCGTCCGCCACCAGTCGCGATCTAGGGAGGGATTGCCCTTGAGATCAAATGCTTCCTGAGTGGTTTCGCCGCGGCGTGGATTGAACACAAACTCCGGCATGCCGCGCGCGTCCCGCACCATCTTGGCTTGATCGGCGCTCATGTTGTCACCGACGCCATGTTCAGGCTGGCACGTGGTGTAGGCCTGGAAAAACGCGGTGCCGCGATATTCCAAGCCATCGAGCATCGCCTTGTAGAGCTTGGCCGCGTTGGCCATTGAAACCTGTGCCACGAAGGGCGAACCATGACCGCTGGTGAACGCTTCGGCGACGTTCTTTTTCTCAATCAACTTGCCCTGAGACGCGATTCCGAACTGATTCATGTCGTAACCGCCAAGCATGGTGGAAGAATCCGAGTTCTGGCCGCCGGTGTTGGAATAAACCTGCGTGTCGAGCATCAGCATCTTCACGTTCGGACGGTTTTGCAGAATGACTTTGGAGACGTTCTGGAATCCGATGTCGCCCAACGCGCCATCGCCACCGACCACCCAGACTTTGGGCAGCTCACGAATTTCCTGATCGGTCATGAGCGCGTCATCGAGATGTGTGAGCGTGAAATAATCAGCGTCTGTCATCACGTCATCGGTTCGATCCAACAACGCGTCGCTCAAACGTTCCGGCACGACCGAGCGGCGGGCGTGATTGAGCACGAGCGATTCACCCAGCAACCAACTGATTGTGGATCCATCCTGAAAGAGGGAGTTCATCCACGGGTACGGATGCGGATTTGACGGCGGCGTGGAACCGTAAACCGTATTACAGCCCGTGCTCGCGCCCATGAACATGACGCTCATGCCGTTGGCGTGCCGGCCATCGATGGCTTGCAGATCGCGATGATTGAAGGCGTCCTGCCGCATCACCGCCGCGATGCCCTTGACGATCTGCTCGTCCGTGATGGTGCCGTGCTTCGCTTCGTAAGCGGCGATGCGTTTCGTGGTGTCGGCGTCGTTCTCACCACCGAGATTCATCACGGCATGAATGACGGAGCGACGGAACAGATTGTATTCCTTCTCGTCCCGTTGCTTCAGCGCCTGCAGTTTGGAAAGACCTTCATTCTCAAGCCGGGTGGCCTTGCCGCGCAAGCGATCCGCTTTTTTGTGAAAGAGCGGACGCATGTAAGCCTCGGTGACGGAGGCCAGCGCGCGGAGAATGCTTTTCTCACCGCAACCGGCACAGGCGCCATCGCCGGAAACAAGCGCTTCATAATTGCGCCGGACCATGAGGTGATTCCGCAAGGCTGCTTCGCGGGAACTCACGGCATCACTGTCGTTGTAAAGGCCGAGGAACTTCTGGGGCGTGTCCGGCAGCAGACGCGAGAAGATCTGCGCCGTGGTCAGCTCAGCATTCAAATGCTCCGTCTCAGTCGTCATGCGCAAGGCATCGTGATCCCCGCAGACCTGCACACATTCGCCGCAGCCTTTGCAAAGATCGGAAACGAAGATGGAGAACAAACCACCTGCGCCGGGGGTTTTCTGCTCCAGCGAGCGGAAGATGGCCGGGACGTTGTTGTACGCGAGCGGCAGTTTGTTGATGATGCCGGTGAACTCGGCTTTCGCTTTCTCGCCGATGCTCGCGAGCGCGTTGACTTCGTCGCTGATGATGTCCTTGAACGGCAGCTTCGCCCGGTTCTTCACCGCTTCGTTCATCTTAACCCGCGCGCGTTCCTCCACGCCTTTCAACTCGGCCACGAGCTTCGGGCGTTCCGCCGGGTCGGTCACGTAATAATGCGCCGCCGTTCGCAGCACAGTCGCCACTTCCTGGGACGTGTTCGGCAGCGCGGTGTCGGGGCACGCGGT
>JBQCEJ010000115.1:0-7264 GCA_051960355.1 Verrucomicrobiota bacterium
GCGAGCACGGCGAGACCAAAGAAGACAACCAAGCGGATCTTCAAAGGGAAGTTTATGGACATAAGTCGAATAAAACCACACGGGCGCTTCGAACGGCTTTTTGAGGGCTTAGTTTGATGGGTTCGGTTCAAGGCCTCAGCAGCCCAAGAATATTGAAATATTGAGCGCTAGTAATGCCAGAACCCGGTGGAGCAGCCCACAAAGCCGGATCAAAAGCCGCCTTCGAAGTACTCGAAGTGACGTGGGTGTCGCCCCATAGCGTAATCAGGGCCGTCGGCGCTCTGTTTTGTGAGTGCGGTACGACGTCATAGCGCTCGATGAGATCAGTCATGACCGGCGCATCTGCCTTCAATTCTGACATGCGCTTGGCTGGCACCCACGAATTGGTTCCGTCGATGCGATTTCCTGTTTGTGGGAAATAGTTGTAGCTTGAACGCACTTGGGGACCAATTGGTTGCCCGTTCACGGTAGTGCTCTTGGCCACGCAAGGCCAAGGACCGCTCTGGATGTAAGTATTGTAATCCCACACTTCAGCGGCCGGAAACGGCACGCTAGGACAATAGTAAGTTTTCCCCTGTTTCACATAGCCCTGAGTGTAATACACACCATGGCTTTTGGGGCGGCTCGTGTTAGCCCGCGCACCGCTGGAACCCGGACTCTGGAACAGGTGGTAGCTCCGCGACGGGCTTCCATCGGTCGATGGATCAAACCAGCTGACCGGCACCTCATCGGAAAAGTCCGACGCATACATCGCGAGCGTGACTCCAAACTGCCGCAGGTTGTTGATGCAAGAAGCGCGCTTGGCCCGTTCCTTGGCATTGCTCAACGCTGGCAGCAGCATTGCCGCCAAAATAGCGATGATCGCTATGACCACCAGCAGTTCGATCAGGGTGAAGGCTGACCCTTTGCGCACGGACCCGATCGCCGACATTTTTGCATCAACTTCTCTGCGTTTCATAAATCTGACATTTCAAATACATCAATTACTGCCCATCAACCGGTAGAACGCCGCGGCGTTCGTTCCTTTTGGAATCGTAAAGCTGAACACTCCCCCCGGCACCGCATTCGTCTGGATCGGCGCCCAAAGGATCGGCGACGCGCCCAGATTGGTTGTCATGAGCGTGATCACGTTGCCAGCAATGTCCGTGGACAATTGCACCGTGAATTCATTTGCGCCGGGCCCAGTCGCAAACCCCGCGATGGTCGGCATGGGCGGCGTCACCGTCCCGGTAACCGTCACCGTGCCCGCGCCCAAAAAATGGGTGTCGTCGATATTCGCTGCTCCCGATCCGGTTGCACCCCAGGTGCCGCTGACCTGAGCCACGCCATTGAGGAACAGGCCCGTAATCTCTCGCGTGCCGCTATAATCCAGTTGCACAGCCGCTCCATTTGCGATCCGGAGTTTGCCGGGAGCCAGGCTGTCAGCTGCCATGATTTCAAGCCTGCCAACATTGATCGTAGTATCGCCCTTGTAACTGTTGGTGCCGGCCAACAGCAGTGTGGCAGCCCCGTCCTTGATGAGCGACCCGCCAAGATCCGCATCACTGAGCGCGCCTTCGAAGGTCATGTCGAAGATATTGCTCACCGTCAGGGTGACGGGCTGGCCATTGAGATTGGTGAGGACGAGAGCGCTGGTGCCTTTCAAACCCGCGAAGCGATACGTTTGCGAATTGCCACCGAACTGCACCACGCCGTTGTTATAGTTGAGCGTGCTGTTCTGCAGCGCCAGCGCGTTGCCGATCACGAGATTGCCCACGCGATTCTCAATTCCGGCGTAGCCTGTCGAAATCGCCGTTTCGCCACTGTAGGTGTTCGCCGCATTGAGCGTGAGCGTGGAGTCTGCATTCGCCCGGCTGCTCCAGTTCAAACCGCCGTCTCCGCTGATGACGCCATTGATAACCCAATCCACACGATTGGCGGAAACGTTGTTGGGAGCCAGCGACAAGGTGTAGTAACTCAGATTCACGGGACCATCGAGCACGAGGTTGTTCCCAAGCTTATTGTAAGCGGAGATGGAGGCGTCGCCGTTGAGGGTCAGTGTGCCAGACAGCGTGTGCGTGCTGCCGTCCACCATGCTGATCGCCCCATTCTGGATGTTGTTGAAACCGGTGCCCGCCATGGTGATGTCGTTGGTCAGCACGATTGGCGAATCAGAGACCGAATTCAACAACAGCATCGCTCCGTCGTTGATGACCACTGAGCCCGCGCCCAAGGAATGTGAATTTTGGATTTCCAGGGTTCCACCAGCAATTGTGGTGTCGCCGCTGATGTAGTTGGCATTCGTGAAGGCCAGCCAACCGGCGCCATCCTTTTGCAGTCCCTGCGTGCCTGCCAGATTCAGATTGAAGAACACTTTCCGGGACGTCGCCAACGCATTGACCGTGATGTTCGGAGTGCCGCCGCTCACCTCGAGCGTCAGTGTGTTGGCAGGATTTCCATTGTCGTCCACGATCCAACCGCCGCCACTGGTGACGGTAGTGTCGCCGAAAATCAGATGGCCAATGCTGAGGGATTGATCCAGATGAACAGTCGTGTCCACAGTGATGTCGACCTGGTTGAAGTCCGCCGTGGCATCCACGCCTTGAGCCATAAGCTGGTTCGTCCAGTTAGCGCTGCCGGTCCATAATCCAGTGGCCGTGCTGGTCCAGATGCCGTCCTGATAAAGCACCACGTTGACGGTCCGGTTGGAAGTGGTGACGTTGCCATTCCCATCATCCGCCGTGTAGGTCAACACGTAGCTGCCCAGTGTGTTTGTATCGACCGTGCCGGTCACTACCGGCGCAATCACGTCCGCACAACCATCGATGGCCGTTGCACCCGGATCAATGAACGCGTGTCCAAGGAGCACCGACATCGGATTGGGGCCCGCCATCGTGATCGTCGGATTTTGCGTATCCACGACCGTGAGCGTGCAGGTGCTGTTGGTCGTGCTGCCCACGAGATTGGTCACCTGCACCGAAACGGTATAAACGTCGCCGGCAGAATGGATGTTGTTTGTCGTGTAAGTGGTCAGATCTGTGCCAGAGGCCACGAGCGTGCCGTTAATCCTCCAGTTATAAGTCAACGGTGCCGTCCCGGTGGCCGAAGCGCTGAAGGTCACGCCGCTCCCGCATTGAACGGATTGATCACTTAATCCCGTCGTGAATGACGGAGGGTTGGAACCGGCCACCACGCGAATCTTGCCTTCCGAATTCAGCAGGCTGGCATCCCACTCCAGACCGGCGCCAGGATTTCCGATGATCGTCGGAGTTCCACTGTTGCCTGCGCTGAAAATCTGAAACTCATCGCCATTTGCCAGCGCGGCACCGACGACATTCAAATTCACTGTACCGCCCAGGACAGTTGCTCCGCTGGCAACGATCTGGTCGCTGGTCCCGCCCTTGTTGAGGCGCAGCACAGTCGTGCCATTCAAGGTCAGGTCACCAGTAACCGTCATGGTACCGACACCGGCGGTTCCAGCACTCCCGCCCAGTGTCAGGGTCGCGTCAGAATCAACCGCGATTGGTCCTGCCACTGTGCCGGCGCCCTGAAGCGTTTTGGCCGAAAGATGATAGCCACCGGCGATCGCGGAGACATCGAAGGTTCCATAGTTGATGATTGTGCCGGAGGCAATCGTGCCACCGTCCGCCAGGGCCAAGGTGCCGTTGCTGATCGTTGTGGTGCCGGTATAGATGTTAGTACCCGAGAGCGTCAATGTGCCGGCGCCGGACTTGACGAGATTGCCACCCACGCCACTGATCGCGCCGGCATAAGTCGTGTTGGCGGCATTGCGACCGATATCAAGCGTGTTTCCGCCGATCTCCAAATCATCCGCACCTGCGAGGCCGCCCAGATAGTAGGTGTTGTTTCCTGGGATGACAAAGGTCAGCTGTTTGAAGGCTGACGCAGCGGTGGTGTCGAGCGTGCTCTGCTGGAGCGCGTTCACATTGGTCAGCACCAGGGTCTGCATGCCGGTTCCGCTGGCCGCATTGTTCACTGAAAACACCGTGTTGCCAGAGAAGGAATTACTGTTCGCCAGAGTCACTGAAATCGTGCCGGTCGTGAGCGATGAACCGTTGATTGTCAAACCACCCGTGCCATGAATCTGTCCGTTGAGCTTGATCGCCATGGGCCGAGTCGCCACGCCAGGCTTCAAAGTCAAGGTATTCGCCCCCAGCTCGATGTCGCCATTTACCGTTAGTCCGTTGCCGGTACTGTTATCAGATCCGATGGTCGCATTGGCATCCAAAGTCATCTTGCCACCCAACGTGGCATTAACCGCCTGCACCAGGATCACACCGGAACTGCCAGTGCCGGTGCCGGCAATATTGAGGTTCGGAGAAACAGCGGTTCCATTGGGTCGCAACGTGAGTTGCGAGCCGGATGACACTTTGATATCACCCGTCCCCAAGGCACCAGCGCGGGCATACCACACTTCACCTTGATTGATATAAGAACCGCCGCTGAAACTGCTGGCTGTGGCCGCGCTGAGAGTCAGCCGACCCGGGCCAACCTTCACCAGTGAAGAGGCGCCGCCCGCATTATCACTGATCGTGCCAGAGAGGACAGTCGCTGCGGCTGAATTGACCACCAACTCCTTGCCCGCCCCCGCAGTGATGCCACCACTCAGGGTGAGCGTGCTAACCAGATTCATCAGACCGTTCGCCGTGAATGCGCCTGAAACGGTTCCGCTCCCACCGAGGTAGCGCAACGTATTGAAGGACACGCCTCCCGGAAGCGCACCGAATCCAAATAAATCGTAATTCACAGAGCCCGTGCTATCGGTGACTGCGGTCGGATCCGCTGCATAGGTGCCCGCGTACCCTGCGATGTAGCCACCGCTGATGGTGGCATATGCCGTCGCGGCACCCGTGTCGTAGCTGGCCCAAGTTCCAATAATGCCGGTCGCATCGTTCGTGATATTCCCGGCCGCAACGGAATAACCTTGGACGTTCAAAGTGGCTTGCGGGGCACGCGAAAAAGCACCCGTATCCAGTGTGAGCAACTGACCGCTCGTCACATTCCAAACCTGATTGCCCGCCGCAAGGCTGAGACTGGAGCTGATCGTCAGGCCTTGGGACGCCCCGCTAAGATCAATGCCTGAATTGCCCAAGGTGAGCGTGTTCCCTGCCCCGATGGTCACCCATCCGCCCGGACTGGTGATTGAAATGCCTTTCCAGGTTAGGTCACCACCGAGCACAACCGTGTTCGCGCCCGTCACCGTTGCATCCCATTTTGCAACATCCGACGCACCCGGCACCACGGCGTTGGTCCAACTTGTGGCGAGATTTAAATTATCGGAGTTGTCCGCCTTGAAAATTGCGGCCGCGTTTGAGGCTTGGCCCAGAAACAATAAACCCGCACTGGCGGCAAGCGTTTGAAATGTGCGCCAAGCGGACAACCGCTGGTTGATTTTCGTCGCAGCGAATGTTGAACCATTCGCACGATTGGCAATGCGATGGGGGTGATCAAGCATGCTTTTCATGATTATTTTGTAGGGTTGTATCGCTAGAATACCGGAGAAAGAGGCTTTGGGTAAAGTAACCCAAAGCGGTTAGACATTTTGGGAAAGGCAGTTGCAACTGCAGCCGCACGATCCGGGCGGGCTCGCAAAAAAGTATTCGAACTTTTTTCCTCAGCATAAAAATTCGGAGGGGGAAACGCGGTTCCCTCACAGACTCAGAGTGACGCATTCACCTGAGTTTGAATCGCGCTCAATGCCGTCCGTCGCAATTTACCTTCAGGAAACTGTCGAACCCATTCCTCGGCGCTCAGCGGATTTTCCTGCATCCAGCGCAGCACAATGCCCATAACCGCATCGTCCTGATTCCTGCCCGGAGGCAGAGCGCGCAATGCAAACGTGGCAGCCGCCACCGGATCACGGTTCCCCCATTCGGCAGCAATGCTTGCAAGGAGCCGACGGCTGAGATTTGAATCGGGGATTTTCTGAGCCCACTGGGCTGCGGACTCAGGCGCACTCGATGCCCATTGCGCCGCGGCCCGCACGATCAAATCATCCCTGCTCCGCCCGGCCGCCAGGGTCGTCGCCAAACGCAAAGCTTCCACCGGCTGCTCGCGTGCTGCCTCATACGCAACGGTGGTCAGTCCGGCTTGACGCTCGTTGGGATCAGGCCATTGCTGAACCCACTCGGCGGCGGCGGCCAGATCCTGATTCGCCCAGGCAGTTGCCACGTCAGACAACATTTCCATCCGTTCCTGATCCAGCGGCAGTTTCTCCGCCCACGCCGCCGCCGCCACTGGCTCGCTCTCCGCCCACCGTGTGATCAAATGCCTTTTCAACTCGCCGCTGGATGCGGTTACCGTTGACCCAAGCACTAAGTCCAATGCGGTCGGCAGATCGCCCACGGCGACACCACTCGCCAATACTGCCAATTTTTTCGCGCGCACCGTCTCATCAGGTTCGGATTCGACAGCCTCCAACTGCGAACTGAGCTGCGAGGCAAAAGAGTCAAGCGGCGGCCTGCAGCGAACTGCGCTGGACCCTTCAGGGAAGCGTTGAGCTGATTCAACCCGGGCGTCGTTTTCAGCCGGCAACGCCGTTGAATTCACTGGTCGCGACTTGCTCCAGGATGGCCTGCACCACAGCGCGACGATCAAGGCCAGCACTGCTGAGACAAATGCCCATTTGGTGAATCGAGAACACGCCATAATATCTCAGGGCTGCGTTGCGACATTGTCGATCGTGGAGGTGCATAACGTTCCCGCAGCCCCGCTCGTCACCCCCATGCCGATGTAGGCTGCGCTGCCCATGCTGATTGTCTGGGTGGATCCAAACTGAGTCCAGCTGGTGCCATTGGCAGAATAGTACGCACGGAACGAATTGCCGGTGCGAGTGAGCTTGACCCAATACGGAGCGGTCTTTCCGGATGACGACGTCGAACTAGTTGTGCCGCCAGTGGTTTTGCGCCAGCTGAAGGTGATCCCGTTCCCAGGCGTCACCCAAACTCCGGCTTCCATGGCATCGGCATTGAGACTGTCGCGAATCATCACACCCGCCCGGGCCGCGCTGGCGGTGTTCTGCACACTCGTCACTCGGACCACATTGGTGCAATCGCCGCTGGAGGATTGATACACAAACCGGAATGCGTCAGCTCTGCTCCCGATCAACGCTCCGGCACCTTTGACCGTAAAGACGCCGTTGCTATAACTGGCGCTGCCAGTCGCGCCCGTCGAACCGATGTCCTGCGACAGCCATGGGCTGGGCAAACTGGTAGGCGTGGCGCTGACCTGTGCGGAGTTGCCGCTCTCGCCGGCGGCATTCAGT
>JBQCEJ010000116.1:0-17814 GCA_051960355.1 Verrucomicrobiota bacterium
GTCGGCGAGGTGCACGGCGGCAAAACGAAGTTGGAAGAAACTGTGCTGCCCTGCGGGGCTGCAGCCGGGCTGGAGCCAATACTCGTGCTCATCAACGATCAGAAGTTCACCAAAACGGCTAACTGCTGGGGCGTGGACAACATGTCCAAAGGCACCAACACAAATCGGATTGTCCTCTTTCGCAAATAACGCTGATCGGAATCTGGACGGATGTGATTGAAATGGATTCTCCGCCTGAAGCGCGGCTGTGTTTGACGGTCGGCCAGCCTCCTCATACGCTGCGGCTTGCCATGAGATTGATTTCCAGATTCCACATCGCTTTCCGTATTGTGCTGCTCTATCCGATAGCGATTTTCCAGGCCGGCAAAGCGATGGCTTCCACGAACGCGCCGGTTCATTCCAACCTGGCGGAACGGTTACAACCCGCAAAACAGGTCCCGTTCAAAGAAGTCATTGCGGCTACCACCCATTATCGCGTGCTGGATTTCGACACGAACAATCCAACGCACCTCGAACTGGAGCAGAAAATTCTGCACGCCGCAGCGTTGGCCGGCGAGCGGGCCGCAAGGGAACAACTTGCCGCCGCGCGTCCAAATGAAGCCGGCAATTATCTGGAACCGTTTGTCCGCGCGGCGCTGCGCGAGGCTGGACTGGAGGCGCGCATTCCGAAAAATTCCGAGGGTGCGGCCCAAGTCGCTGGATATCCCGACATCGAAATCACCGGCCCTACTCCTTGTTATCTGGAACTGAAGACTTACAGTGCAACCACCGAAAACACCACGCAACGAAGCTTCTACTACTCACCTTCCGCCCATCCCAAAATCACCCGCGACGCACTGCATTTCCTGCTGGCGTATCGATTGGAAAAACAGAGTCACGACAGGCAAACAGTTTTCACTCCCGTGCACTGGAAACTCATCACACTTCAAGATTTGCCTGTCGATTTGAAATTCGAATTCAATCAAAGCAACCGCGGACTTTACGGCGCGAAAGCCGGCAAGGCGCTGCTGTCCGAAGGATCGGTGGACTGAGTTTCAGGCCGAACGGTTTTCGGCGGTCGCTTCGCATTGAAATTGAGTTTCGCCCCGAAATTGCCGCTCGTTCGCCAGCCCAGATAGAAGTCGAATTTGGAGCGGTGATACGACAGGAACGGGAAGAACAGGAATCGGTAGCGCGCCACCGCAAAATTCCAATGTCCATTTGGGTTGCCCGTGCTCCTAGGATAACATCCGCTGCGCCAATGCTTCTTGTCCGCGATCCCGATCACATAAAACGTGAAGTTGTGAAAGGGATTTCGCAATGACCATTTGAAGTTCCGGCGCGTCTCACCCGGACGAAACCAATCCGGCGGACTTGCCGCATCCACGTTTTGATACCACCACAGCGGATTGATTTTATTGCAGAAGGAGATTTTTTTCGCGCGCTCGGACGGGGTGATTTGAACCGTGTGCCATTTACCCTCCGGCGCCGAGCCAGCATTGGCAGTGTTGGACGGGAGCAGCGCGCCTGACGACAAAGCCTTTGGACCAGTCGAACGACAGCCAGACGCAAACGCAACCGCCGCCAGAATCAAAATCGTTTGCAAGGCTGCTTTCATGCCGAATGCGTCCGGCAAGACTCGCCAATCGCAAACCGATGTTCAAGAGCCGAAGCGGTTGAGCCAAGGACTCACGTTCTGACGCGGGCGGCTGATGGCGAAAGCGTCTTAACGGAGATTCCGGAATGAAAGCTGACCAGCCACCAAATCGAACGGGCTGCGTTGCGCGCAGCCCGTTCAGCCCGCAAATTACTAGGCCACCTCAATCAGCTTGGGATTGGTGGAGGCTTCAGCCAAGTGAGCCTTCACTTTCGCCACGGTGTTTTCCACGGACAAACCGTACTTTAAACGAAGCTCGTCCTGCGTGGACGCGTGCTCGATGAACTGATCCGGCCAGCCAATGCGCACAACCGGAGTTGTCACATTTTTCTCAGCGAAAAGCTCCAAGACAGCCGAACCGTAGCCACCCATCAGCGCGTGGTCTTCCAAAGTCACCAGAAGTTCCGCGGCGCGACCGAAAAATTCGTGCGTGCCGGCGTCAATTGGCTTGGTAAAACGCGGGTTGATGAGTGCGACGTCGTAGCCTTCCGCTGCCAGTTGGACAGCAGCCTTGCGGGCGATCGCGCACATCGGCCCCAGGCCGAACAACGCGACCTTACGTTTGCCGTTATTAGAAAAGTTTTGCAGCACTTCAGCTTTGCCAATTTCCAGCAGCTTCGGCTGGTCTTTGATCGGCACGCCTTCGGCAGCGCCGCGCGGATAACGGATGAACGTCGGATGCGGATGATGCGTGGCGGTGAACATCATGTCCGCCAGTTCGTCCTCGTCCTTTGGGGCCATCGCGGTCACGTTTGGCAGACAGCGCAGATAGGAAATATCGAAAATCCCATGATGCGTCGGGCCGTCGTTCGCGGAAAGACCCGCGCGGTCCATGCAGAAAATCACCGGCAGATCCTGCAGGCAAACGTCATGATGAATGCAATCGTAAGCGCGTTGCAGGAAGCTGGAATAAATCGCAACGACCGGATGCAGTCCCATCGTCGCCATGCCGGCAGCGAAAATTACTCCATGTTCCTCGGCGATGCCGACGTCGTAATAACGATCCGGCAACGCTTTCTCCAGATGCTTCATTCCGGTGCCGCTCGGCATGGCGGCGGTGATGCCGACCAGCGTGTTGTCCTTCTGGCACAGCTTGACGAGCGTCTGGCCCATGACGTCCTGATAGGCCGGAGCAGCACCGACTTTCGCAACCGGCGAGTCACCGGTTTTCACATCATAAGGTCCCGTGCCGTGAAATTTCTCGGGCGATTTGATCGCCGCCTCGTAGCCTTTGCCCTTTTTGGTCAGGATATGAATGACGATCGGATGATCGCAGGTCTTGGCGAATTCCAGCGTGCTGATGAGCAACGGCAGATCGTGTCCGTCAATCGGTCCGAGATAGCGCACGCCCATTTCTTCGAACAGAACCGCGCTGCCGAAACCGCCACGGCCATCGGATTCCAGGGCATTCGTTGTCTGGTGCAAGCCAACCTCGTTGATCGCTCCCTTGAAACCTTCTTCGGCTTTGTGCGCCAGCTTGAGGGCAATCTCGCCCTTGGGCAGGCGGCGGAGGAAACCTTGAAATTCCTTCGCCAACTTGTTGTAAGACGGATTGGTGATCAGCTTGTTCAGGTAAGTCGCAATGGCGCCGACGTTCTTGGCGATGCTCCATTCGTTATCATTCAGAATGCCAATGAAACGCTTGGTCGTATGGGAGATGTTGTTCAGCGCTTCGAAGGAAATGCCGTTCGTCAACGCGGCATCACCAAAAACGCACACCACATTCTCGTCCGTTCCCTTTTTATCCCGCGCCGCACACATGCCGAGAGCTGCGGAAAGTGCCGTGCCGGCATGACCCGCGCCGTAACAATCGTGTGGACTCTCCGTGCGCAGAGCAAAACCGTTCAACCCGTCAGTCGAACGAATCGTATGAAATTTGTCCTTACGCCCGGTGAGCAGTTTATGGACGTAAACCTGATGGCTGACGTCCCAGACGAATTTATCCTTGGGCGTGCTGAAAACGTGGTGCAGCGCGAGCGTCAGTTCGACCACGCCGAGGTTGGGACCGAGGTGGCCGCCATTCTTCGAAAGCACCGTAATCAGCTCCTGACGGATCTCTTCCGCAAGTTGACGGAGTTGTTCCAACGTCAACTTTTTGACGTGCTTCGGTTCATCCACCGTGTCCAGATAACGACTCATATTATTCTTCTGATAGGTCCGACGGCGCAGGTTTGAGCATCAGTTCGCCCGCTGCGCTTTTTTCCAACTGCTGAATCTTCAGATCCGCTTCGGCAAGTTTTGCCTGGCAGATCTGGGCCAGTTGTGTGCCCTCTTCATAGCGCGCCAACAACGTCTCCAAAGGCAATTCTTCGGATTCCATCGTCTCCACAATGGATTCCAATTTCTTTAGTGCCTCTTCAAATGGAACGTTGCCGTTTTTGGCCGCTTCGGAGGGCCTGGCAGACTTCGACATGGCAAAAACCTAATGGAAACACCCCACCTCGTCCAGTGTCGAGTCGCGGTGGCTAATGACCCGGATTAAGCCTCCACCTGACTCAGCACTTCGCCTGTTTTAAGCCGGGTTTTCAGTCGTTGGCCGGGTTTTATTTCCGCCGCATTCCGCAGCACTTTGCCGCTGACTGCGTCGCTGGTAATCGAGTAACCGCGCGCCAAAACCTGCTCCGGGCCAAGCAGCCGCAAACGTGTTTGCAGCGTTTCGAGCTGGCTCTTCCGCTCGCCGAACCGATGCCGCATCAGCTCCTGCAAACGCTCGATTTCCTGCTCCAGAAGCTCCCGCCGCTGCCGCAAAAGCTGCCGGGGGCGAACCCGCGCCAACCGCTCTGAAGCATTCCTCAACTGCACCCGCTGCTGGCGTGTTCCGGTCTTGGCGCAACGCAGCAGGCTGGCTTGCAGATCGTCCAGGCGTTGGAGCCAATCATTGAAGCGACGCCGCGGATGAACACGGGCCAACCGCTGGCCAAGCTGGCTCAACTCATAGGCTTTGCTGTCCATCTGTTGTTTAAACAGCTGGCGAATTCTGCGGGCCGAATCCGACACAAATTCGCAGCTCGAGAAAACGCCTTCCGTGATGATTTCCGCCGCGGCACTCGGGGTCGCCGCCCGGAAATCGGCGACAAAATCACTGATGGTGAAATCGATCTCGTGCCCAACTGCGGAAACGACTGGGAGCGCCGACTCGAACACCGAGCGGGCCACGACCTCTTCGTTGAAGGCCCAGAGATCTTCCAGCGAACCGCCACCGCGCGTGATCAGGATCAGGTCGAGCGGCTCTGAACCGTTCGATCGTTGAAGCGGCAACTCTTCGGCTTCGATTTCGGACGGAGCCAACCGTTGAACTGATTGCGAATACGCGTTCAACAAGCGGATCGCTCCGGCAATCTCGCGCGCCGCACCGTCGCCTTGCACCCGACACGGCGCGAGGATGATTTCCAAACCAGGATGACGCCGACGCACCACGTGCAAGACGTCGCGAATCGCCGCACCCGTCGGCGAGGTCACCAGTCCAATCCGTTGTGGGAAACGCGGCAAAGGACGTTTGCGGGCTTGGGCGAAGAGACCTTCGGCCTGCAATTTCTGCTTCAGCTTCTCGAATGCGATTTGCAGCGCGCCGATGCCCTGCAATTCCACAGCGCGAACGATCATTTGATATTGCCCGCGCGCTTCGTAAACGGTCACGTCCCCTTGCAACAACAGCTTTTGGCCGTCCTGAAGCAACTCGCGATGGCTCACAGTTTCACCTCGGAACAACACACAACTGAGCTGCGCGTTGACATCCTTGAGCGTGAAGTAAATGTGCCCGGAACTCTGCACGCGCAGGTTGGTGACTTCGCCTGTGACCCAGACCCGGCCGACCTGCTTCTCCAGCAAGCGCCGGATCTGGCCGGTCAGTTCGGCGACGGATAATATCTTTCGTTCCGGCGTTTTTGGTTCAGGCGGGAACAATTCCCCGAAGTCCCATTGGGATTTGGATGACTTGCTCACGCGAAAAGTTTCTCCAGAGAAAACTGCGAGGTTCCACTGCGCCGAAGCAGGTCAGTTGAAATTATCTTTTTGTCGGTTCGCTCGCGCATGCGCACAAGCCTTATAGCGTCAGGCCACCGATTTTTCAAACCCTCTCTACTCACGCGTTGTCATCCAGCGTGAGGACAATTCGTCCAATAATCCCAGAGTTTGGCAGCTGGAAAGTGGGAGTTCACCCGCCGATGAGTTCCTTGAGCGGAGTCTATCGTACTATGAAAAGAAAATGGAGGTTTATATGAATGGAGATCAAAGGGAGTTAACAAGTCAACTGAATCAACACTGGTGGTTGCTGGCTTTTCGCGGGTTGGCCGCCATCGTTTTCGGCATCGTGGCGTTTGCCTGGCCGGGGATCACACTGCTCGGGCTCGTGACCGTGTTCGGTGTCTACGCGATTGCCAATGGAGCTTTCGCTCTGGTGCATGCGTTGCGAGCACCCAGAGGACACACACGCTTTGGCAGTCTGATTTTCGAGGCTTTGGCCAGCATTGCTGCGGGCGTAATTGCGCTGGTCTGGCCTGGGATCACGACCTTGGCAATGGTGTTGTTGATCGCCGCGTGGGCGATTGTTACAGGCGTGCTTGAAATCACGGCGGCAATTCGTTTGCGGAAAGAGATCAAAGGCGAGTGGTTGCTGGGCTTGACAGGCACCGCTGCAATCCTGTTCGGGATTCTGCTGTTCTTTGCGCCGGGAGCCGGAGCGCTGGTAATGGTCTGGTGGACCGGAGGGTTCGCGCTCGTTTTCGGAGTGCTCTTGATTGCGCTGGCCTTCAAGGCTCGCCACTGGGAAAGAACAACGATTGTGAGTGCCACGGCATAGTCCGTGCATTTTGTGATGAAAAACACGCCCGGTTCAACACCGGGCGTTCAGTTCAAAATTCGTGCGACTCGCCGGGCTTCAACAGATGCAATCGCTTGCCGGCGGCTGTGAATTTTCCAATCGCCTCCTGATGGTTGATTCGAATCTGGGGAAAAGTGTCGTAATGCACGCCCAAGATTTCATTGCAGCCAACCAAATCTGCGGCTTTGATCGCATCGTCACTTCCCATCGTGAAATTATCGCCGATGCACAGCGCCGCAAACTTTAACCGTGTCGCTTCCCCGATCAACTTCATGTCGAGCGTCAGTGCGGTGTCACCTGAGTAGTAAAAACTCCCTTCCGCGGTCTCGATCACAAATCCGCCGGGATTTCCGCCATACGTCCCATCGGGCATGCTGCTGGAGTGAATAGCGTTCACGTATTTGACGCGACCAAAGTCGAATGAGCACGCGCCGCCGTGGTTCATCGGATGGATTTTTTGAATGCCCTGCTGGCTAAACCAGTTCGCCACTTCGACGTTGGCAATGATCGTGGCGCCCGAGCGTTTCGCAATAGCGACGCCCTCCGCGACGTGATCGACGTGGCCGTGGGAAACCAGAATGTAGTGCGGCGTGATAGCCTTTACGTCCACGTGCTTGGCCAGTTCGTTCGGAGTAATGAACGGATCGAAGAGCAGCGTGCGTCCGCTAACCTGAACTGCAAAACAGGAATGGCCGTAATAGGTAAGTTTCATATTTCAGATGTATTCAATTTGAGTCGCCCGTTGAAATATTCACGGATGGCGAAACGCGGTCAACTGGGCAGTCGGTGGAAAGTAAACGGGCGGAAAGCTCATCGCTTTCCGCCCGGGGCATTTCAAGAAGAAGAGCTACTGCTACTTTTTCTTTGAATGGGAATTATTGGAATGGTTGTTCCCATGGCCGTTGGCGTGGGAGTTGGTCGGCGGGACAACGACCGGAGCGTTGGTGTTACCGTGCTTGCCCTGATCATGCGGCACAAAAACAGTCACATTGGTGGTCGCGGCGTTGCCCGAATTGTCGGTGCTTTCAATCACGAGCGTGTAGGTGCGGCCGTTCTTGTCTTTGCCACTGCGTTCGGCGCGGATTTTAGCCGAGAGATCGCCGGTGATTTTCCAATCTTTGGAAGTGTGTCCGGAACCTTTGGTCAGCACACCCTGATTGCTGGTGATGGATTTGATTTTTGAAGTCACCGTGCCGCAGATGTCAGTTGCCACGACGGAAACGGAAACATCCTGCAATTTGTGATTCGGCGGCCACAGCACGCTGTTGTTTATTGTGGCGCTTTCAATCGTCGGCGGAGTCGTGTCAGCAACCACCACCGTCGTGCTGCAAGTCACTGCGTGGTCAATGCCATCCGTGACGGAAACCGTGACCTCGTTCGTGCCCAATTGGAACAACCCGCTCATTGGAACGCCGGTCAAGTTGGTAGTGCCAGCGGCAATGCTGTTGGTTTGAATGGCCGCACCGTTTGCCGTCCAGACGACCGTCAACGGGTCGCCATCTTCATCGGCAACCTGAGCGGAAAGCTCCACCAGCGTGCCGGCGTCGCCCGTGCATTCAGCGATCGTGGCAGCAGGACAAATCAGAGTCGGCAGCACATTGATGGGAACCAGTTGCGCGCGAATTTCGCCGCCAGGATTCGACTCCGTATGGATATTGACGTAACTCAAGCCGGTTAACAGGCTCGCCGCTTCATTGGTGTTTAGGACGATGCTGCCAACGAACGAACCGCCTGCCGCTGGGTTCGTGGCGGCGCTGTAAAGAGCAGATAGATCAATCATCACCGGAGCTGCCGTGTTCGTGGGTGCTGGGCCGTGAATGTGGGCTGCCACTGCCGCTCCCGTCAAATCAGTGAAACCAAAAGCCGAGCCGTAGCCCAGCGAAAGGGTCAACGTCAGTGAATCGGTGTCGAAGGTGATCCCCTCGCCGATCTCATTACCTGAACCGACGCTGTTGGTCACAGCCGACGTTTCGTTGAGCGGACTCAGTCCGATCGCGTTGTCGGTTCCCGCCGGCGAGAGATCAAATCCCACAATGGCCGCCTGAGATGCGGTGGCACAAACAATGAGGGCTGCCGCCATACTGATTTTCTTTGTCATATTATTTTCCTTTCGAGTTAAAACCCATGTCGGCAAGTGTTTAGAGCGCTCGGCCGTCATGAGCATGGGTTGCTGAGCCCAGACAGTGGGTGAGTGATCCCTGAACAGGAATGGGGCAAAACCCTATAAAGTAAAAGGCCAAAGTCTACGGACTTTGGCCTGTGTTGAATTGAGAAAAGTTAAAGCGCCGGTCAAGCAGCGGCTTCTTCTTCGGCTTCCAGGAAGCCTTGCAAATGACGCACGCGCGTCGGGTGACGCAGCTTGCGCAATGCCTTGGCTTCGATCTGACGAATGCGTTCCCGGGTGACGTTGTACATCTTGCCAATTTCTTCCAGCGTGCGCTCGTAGCCGTCGATCAGGCCGAAACGCATTTCGAGAATCTTGCGTTCACGCTCGGTCAACGTGGTCAGAACATCACCGAGCTTTTCCTTCAAAAGGCTATAGCTGGTCACGTCCGACGGATTCTCCGCGGACTTGTCCTCGATAAAATCACCAACGCTCACGTCGCCTTCGTCGCCAACCGGCGCATGCAATGAAATCGGCTGTTGCGCCATTTTCAGCAGCGAATTGATGCGGCTGACCGGCATGTGCATTTCGTCCGCCAGCTCTTCCGGGGTCGGCTCGCGGCCCAGCTCCTGAGTGAGCTGCTTCTGCGCGCGCCAGAGCTTGTTCATGATTTCAATCATGTGCACCGGAATACGAATGGTGCGGGCCTGATCGGCAATGGACCGGGTAATCGCCTGCCGAATCCACCAGATCGCGTAAGTCGAAAACTTGTAACCGCGGCGGTATTCGAATTTCTCGACGCCCTTCATCAGACCGATGTTGCCTTCCTGAATCAGGTCGAGGAAAGACTGACCGCGGTTGGTGTATTTTTTCGCGACAGAAACGACGAGGCGGAGATTCGCTTCGGCCATGTGGGTTTTGGCCTGCTGCGCCCGATCCGCGGAAAGCTTCAGGTCGTCGAATGCCTTGTAAAACTCTTCGCGCGACAGGCGCACGAACAGCTCCAGCGTGGCGATCTTCGCCCGTTCGGCTTCGATTTCGGCCAGGCGCGACTGGGCTTTGGGAAAATGTTCCAATTCCTGAATGCGACGCAGGCTGGCTTGGAATTTTTCGTGCACGTTGCCCGCGACCACGATCATTTCCTCGATGACTTTCTGCTTGTAGAAAAACTTGGCGAAGGCCGCCTGCAGTTTCTTGTCCAGCTTCTGCAATTCCTTGAGCAAGGCTTCCCGTTTGCTTTTGGTGCTCGTTTTACGGAAGGCGAGAAACTTCAAATCGACGGCTTGATCCTGCGCGCGCACTTTCTTGATCAGGAGACGCAGATTCTTCAGGTGCCGCTCGCGATTGGCGACTTGCTTATCCACGATCACGCGGTCAAAGCGTTCTTTGGGCGGCTCGGACAGCAGTTTTTCGGCGATGGCAATGTGTTCCTTGGCCGCGAAGCCCAAGCTGTACACGATCCTCTTCATGTCGAGCTCGGCGTCTTCGATCTTCTTGCAAATCTCGACTTCCTGCTCGCGGGTGAGCAAGGGCACCTTGCCCATCTGGTTCATGTACATCCGAACCGGGTCGTCCAGAATTTCCAGGCGGGAATCTTCATCCGCCTCTTCCGGTTGGGCTGGCTTGGCGCGTTCGACCTCGGCTTGATCGACGATTTCGACTTCAAGCGTGCGCAGCTTGGTGTAAAGAACATCCAAATCATCCGGACTCAGGTTGTCCGGCAGGACGTCATTGATATCGTCGTAAGTGACGTATCCGTTCTCTTGCGCGAGAGACAAGAGAGTCTTGATTGTTTCAGTGAGATCAACCGTGGAAATGAGATTCGGGGTAGCGGATGAATTCGGTTGAGGCGGAGTGGTCGGCATTTTAGGCGGCGGAGAAACTTTGGTTTGGCCATTTTTAGCATGGCTGGGTTGAGCAGCTTCCGTTTTGGCGCGGGGTTGGCCTGCTGATTTATTGGAAATGATGAAACGTCGGCGGGGCGGAACAGCCGCCGCCTTGGCAGGGGCAGTCCGCACTCGCTCGCGCGCAGGTGCTTTTGGCTTACCACCCGACGCTTTATTCGCTTTTCTTTTCAGCATAAATACTCAGACGCACCCTGTCGTTTTTGGTTCATTATTCGACCACCAATTCGGTGGCAAAAACCCGACCGGGGCTCATTTCGCTCGGCTTGCCCGCTACAGGCGTTTGAAGACTGCAAACACCGGAAGTCTGACGTCACGAAGGATACACTAAGAATAATCGAAAGCAAATTCGACGTTTACAGTGTGATCCCAGCCGTGACCCAGTTCTGTTTCAACGAGTTACGCTGGGCAGCCTCGCGAACAGCGACTCCACCACACCAACCGACCGCTTGCAAGCAGTAAAATCAAGTTTTTCGAATTCAATAGTGTCTTCGCCCCAGTTGAGGCGACCGCCCCCGGAAAGCGAGCTTCAAAACAAGAACACACGTGCCGAAAGCACACCCATTCATTTCAATTTATTATGAAAATAAGCAGAATCGACGATCTCAAGCAGTTGGCCAAAGACTTACGTCAGGAGGAGCCGCGCCCGGCTGACCTGGAACTAGGCGGCTTGGAAGGCGGCGCCCGCGTCCTGGACAAATGCCGTGCGACCTTGGTCGGAACCGAGGGCGAATTCCAATTCGGCTGTCCTTTTGACCAATCGTTTGCGCGCAATGCCGGCATCGACCTCAATGAGTTCAAAGACATCGTAGCCACGGGCGCATCCGATGAAGAAGTGGCCGACTGGCTCAGACTCAACGCTCGTTCTCCCGATGATTTCCGATGAAAAAGCCCCTTGAACTCGCGGCGGAGTTATTCCAGAGCAACGAACATCTCATCGAAGGCCACGACTCCGAACAAGAAAAAGCCAACCTTTACAAGGGCCTCTCGCTGCTGGCTCAAGGATTGCAAGCGCTGGAAAGGCGTGTGGAACAGCTGGAATCAGCCGGTTCCGCCGAGCGCAGCCGAAGCTACCCGCAACGGAGATTTCGCACGCGGATTTTTCTGGCCCACCCGTAAACCATGAACCCTGAACCCCCCGTTGAAACCACCGAACCGATCGACAAGAAGCACTTCCATTGGGGGCCGGCATTGGGCGCGGGTTGCATCGCAGGCTTGGTGCTCATGATTGTGCCGCGGGCCAGTCCGTGGTCTGCATTAACTTTCGCTGCACCAGTCATCATGGGCCGCGTCGTTCCTGAGCAACTCGGAGTCTTGGCGACAGTGACCAAATTCCTGCATCTGGGGCTCGCGCTTCTGTATGGATTGATTGTTTCCCTGGCGGTCATGCGCATCACGCAATTGCGCGCCTTGATCGTTGGCGCGATTGTCGGATCGCTGCTTTACCTTGCGAATTATTGGATCGTGACCGCCTGGTTTCCCGCCTTGCACGGCGACGAGCCCACAGTCCTTTTCACGCATCTTGTGTTCGGAGCGATTGCTGGCGGCGCTTATCGCGGCTTGCTCCAAAGGAAAATCGCCACGGTCCGGCCCAAACCCTAGCCCGCCACTTGCAACGGGAACCGACCGACTCTATTTTGCGCCTGCAATGTCGAAATCGTCCGCTCGGTCCGCGATTCGCCTCCGTGGCGTGCGCCACAACAATCTGAAGAATTTTGATCTCGACCTGCCACTCAACCAATTGATCGTCGTCACCGGTTTGAGCGGTTCAGGAAAGAGTTCCCTTGCCTTTGACACGCTCTTTGCCGAGGGCCAGCGGCGTTACATTGAAACCTTTTCGCCCTACGCCCGACAGTTCTTCGATCGCATGGACAAGCCCCAGGTGGACAGTATCGAAGGTATTCCACCCGCGATCGCCATTGAACAACGCAATGCCGTCAAGACCACGCGTTCGACCGTCGGCACGATGACGGAAATATGCGATTACATGAAACTCTTCTGGCCGCACATCGCGCAATTGCACTGTCGCCAGTGCGGCCAGCTCGTTTGCAAGGACTCGCCACAACAGATCTGGGCGGCGCTGAATCCGAAACTGAAACCGAACGTTCCAGAATCCAGGAATGCGCCGATCGAAGTCTTGATCACCTTTGAACTGCCGTTGACCGATAAGCTTCCGCTCGCCGATTCACTCGCGCTCGTCGCCAAGCAAGGTTATCAACGGCTGCTGATCGGCAGTCAAATCACCCGGCTCGACGATCTCCTGTCGAACCTCAATCATCACGCGGCGCGCATCACCTCACTGACTGTCATTCAGGATCGCGTCAAACTGCTTCCAGAAAACCGCGGGCGCTTCGTCGAGGCGTGCGAGCAAGCGTACCATTTCGGCAAGGGCAAGTTGACCGTTTTCGAATTGAGTTCCGGCGCTCCAACCCCTTCAGTTCGCAACCCGCATTTCTTCTCCAATCGCTTTCACTGCGCGCAGTGCGACATCGAATATCGCGAGCCGTCCCCTGCCCTGTTTAGCTTCAATCATCCCGTCGGCGCCTGCCCAACCTGCAAAGGCTTCGGGCGCGTCATTTCCATCGATTACGATCTGGCGATTCCCGATCGCTCGAAAACCCTGGCTGAAGGCGTGGTGAAACCGTGGCTGACCGGACAAGGCGCCGAATCTCAAATAGATTTGTTGCGAGCCTGTCGCAAGTTGAAAGTGCCGATCGACGTTCCCTTCGAAAAGCTCCCGCAAAAATGGCAGGACTTTGTGATCGAAGGCGAACCCGGCTACGGCCAGGACGAAGAACATGAATGGCCGCGCGCCTGGTATGGCGTGAAAGGCTATTTCCGCTGGCTGGAATCCAAGGCGTACAAAATGCACGTTCGCGTGCTGCTCTCGCGTTATCGCGCCTACACGCTTTGCCCGGATTGCAAAGGCGCGCGTTTCCAACCCCAATCGCTGCTCTACCGATTCCGCGCGGCGGTCACACCGCAGGATTCCAGCGCGCAAGCCCAAGCCGCGCACCGCGAATTGACTCTGGCCGATTTCTATCAACTCCCGCTTCGCGACGCGCTGCGCCTGGTTGAAATCGCCGCGCAGGAACGTCAGGCAAAACCCGGCACACGCGCGAACGATCCCATCGCTCTGATCTTTGAAGAACTCCGTTCGCGTCTCGGCTTCCTGAATGCCGTTGGGCTGGGCTATCTCACTTTGGATCGTCCCACGCGCTCCTTGTCGGGCGGCGAAACCGAGCGTGTCAATCTCACCACCTGCCTCGGCACGCGCCTGGTAAACACGCTGTTCGTTTTGGATGAACCGAGCGTCGGACTTCATCCGCGTGACACCGAACGGCTCGTTCACATTCTGGAACAACTCCGCGACGCCGGAAACACAGTCGTGGTGGTGGAACACGAGGCCAGCGTCATGCGCGCCGCCAACCAAATTGTGGACATCGGTCCCGGCCACGGCGCCACTGGCGGCCAGGTTGTTTTTCAAGGAAGTTACGGGGAGATTCTGAATTCCGACGCTTCATTAACCGGCCAATATCTCAGCGGACGCAAGCAGATTGAAATTCCCGAACGCCGTCCGGTCGGCATCGCCACGGCAGCCAGCGTCCATTACGGTTCAAGTCGCGAACCTTCTCCAGCTCTGGCCTTGAATGATTTGCCCGCGCCGATTCCGAGAACGGCTGATTCTCCTTCGCTCAAGCTGACCGGCGCCTCCCGGCACAACCTGCAAAACGTTTCCGTTGAAATTCCACTCAAACGCTTCGTCGCAATCACCGGGGTCAGCGGTTCCGGCAAAACCACACTCATCCGCGAATTGTTGCTGCCGGCGCTCGAGGCGAAGCTGAAATCTCAAATCGCGGAATCAAAACTCGCCAAAGCGTCCGAGCGCTTTGAAAACGGCGCGGAGGAAAGCAACGCCGGCGTTGAGGAAACGGACGCCGACGCAGAATCAGGCTCGCGCTTCGCGCCTCGCCTTTCAGCGCTGACGGGCTCCGAAAACATCAGCCGCGTCGTGCTCGTCGATCAGTCCATTCTCGGGAAAACGCCACGGTCGAATCCGGCGGTTTACATCGGAGCCTTCGATGACATTCGCGAAGTGTTTGCGCAATCCGAACTGGCCAAACAACGTGGCTTGAACGCCAGCGCCTTCAGCTTCAATTCCGCTCAAGGCCAGTGCGAACGCTGCCGCGGCGCGGGCTTTGAGAAAATCGAGATGCAGTTCCTGAGCGATGTTTTTATTCGTTGCCCCGATTGCAACGGCCGCCGCTATCGTCCGCACATTCTGGAAATCAAATGCGAATCGCCAGCCGCCGAAAGCGCGAACCGTTCGTGGTCGATCGCTGACGTTCTCGACGCCACGGCAGATGAAGCGATCGAGTTTCTCAGCGGCTTCGCGGATTCCAAACCCGCTCAACGCGCGGTCCAGTCGGTGAAACTTTTACAGGAAGTCGGCCTTGGCTATCTGCGTTTGGGCCAGCCGATCAACACGTTGTCCGGCGGCGAAAGCCAGCGGTTGAAACTCGTTCGACACCTGGCGGAGGCGGCGGTTCCCAGTTACGACGGCGTTGCCTTTTCGATGCGTCACGAGGCAGACCAGTCGGAATCAACCGAGAAAACGAGCTTATTCCTGTTTGACGAACCAACGACCGGACTGCACTTCGATGACGTCCGCGTCTTGCTCAAGGTTTTTCAGCGGCTCACCGACGCCGGCCATTCCGTGCTCGTAATCGAGCACAACCTCGACGTCATCAAGTCCGCGGATTGGGTGATTGATCTTGGCCCCGGCGCGGGCGACGAGGGCGGACAGATCGTCGCCCAAGGCACGCCCGAGCAAATCGCCGCGTGCGCCGCGAGCCAGACCGGCCAGGCTCTCAAAACCGTTTTGATTCAGACACCAGAAAGCAATTCACATGAAAAAAATACTTGGCATCGCACTACTCGCAGGCGGAATCGTTCTGCTGGTTAACGGCTTCAATGCGCGCAATTCGGTGGAATCCAAACTCAACGAAGCGCTCCGCGGTTCGCCCAGCCAGAATGCCATCTGGCTGCTGGCGAGCGGCGCGGCCTGTTCGCTGGCGGGCGCGGCGCTGATCCTGATTCCTTCCAAATCGAATTAACAGTGTTTAAAGACTTTCCAGCCGTTGACGCCGACAGCATCGCCATTCATGGCGCCCGCGAGCACAATTTGAAAAACCTCTCGCTGAGGCTGCCGCGCGACAAATTTGTCGTGATCACCGGCGTCAGCGGCTCGGGCAAAAGCACGCTCGCCTTTGACCTGATTTTTGCCGAAGGACAGCGGCGGTTCCTGGACTCGATGAACGTGTACGCGCGCCAGTTCGTGGAGCAGATGGCGCGACCCGACGTGGATTTGATCACGGGCATTCCACCCACGGTCAGCATTGAGCAACGCAATTCTCGCGGCGGCGGAAAGAGCACGGTTGCGACTGTGACGGAGATTTTTCATTTCATCCGGCTCCTGTTCGCCCGGCTCGGCACTCAGTATTGCCCAGATTGCCAGTTGCCAGTGGAAGCCCAGACCCGCGATGAACTCGGGCGACGCCTTGAAAGTGAATTGAAAAAACGCGGCGATCTGTTGCTGCTCGCGCCGGTCGTGAAAAACCGTAAAGGCTTTCACACGGACGTCGCGGAATGGGCCGCCAAACACGGCTACGCGGAATTGCGCGCGGACAAGAAGATTTATTCCACCAGCCAACCGTTCCGCATGGATCGTTTCCGCGAGCACGATGTGGAAATCGTGGTTGGCGTTTTGGAAAAGAAACCCAAGCGCGCCAGACCCATTGGAAAAGCACAGCCCGATCAGAAGAGTCCGCAGCAACTCATCGATGAAACGCTCGAGCTCGGGCACGGAACATTGTTCGCTCTCGACAATCACGGCACTGTCTCCGTGCATTCGACGGAACGTTCCTGTCCAGGTTGCGGGCGCTCGTTTGAACCGCTTGATCCGAAAAACTTCAGCTATAATTCATCGCAGGGTTGGTGTCCCAAGTGCCGCGGATTTGGCGAACTGTTTTACATGCCGGAAGATGTCGATCGCGGCGCCCGCGAAGACGCCATTGCCGAATCGTGGTTTGAGTGGCAGGAAGGCGAGCGCGAGATTTGCCCCGAATGCCATGGGGCGCGACTGAATCCGATTGCCCGCGCCGTGCGACTGGCGACGGGAAATTCCAAGTTCCAAATTCCAGACGCCGCCAAAGCTTCATCGGGCGGACTTACCGTTGAAACGCTCGGCGAGATGAGCGTGGAACAAGGCGAAGCGCTGTTTCGCAAAATCTATTTCAAAGGTCGCGAGGCGGAAATTGCCCGCGACATCCTGCCGGAAATTCGCGAGCGTCTGAAATTTCTCTGCGAAGTCGGGCTGGGTTATTTGCAATTGGGCCGCGGTGTTCCCACGCTTTCCGGCGGCGAGGCACAGCGCATCCGGCTGGCCGCGCAGCTGGGATCGAACCTGAGCGGCGTCCTTTACGTTCTGGATGAGCCGACGATTGGATTGCATGCGCGCGACAATGAACAACTGCTCGCGACATTGCAAAAGCTGCAAGGCCGCGGGAACTCGGTAATCGTTGTGGAGCACGACGAGGAAACCATGCGCCGCGCTGATTACATCATCGATCTCGGGCCTGGCGCTGGCGTGCATGGAGGCGAAGTGGTTGCGTCTGGAACATTGCGTGAACTGCTGGCCAACGCGAATTCCGTAACCGGCAAATGCCTGCGAGCGCACAAGACGTATCCCACGCGCGGAAAACGTCGGCCGGTCACCGACGCTCCCGGCAACCACCGACGCAAGGAGTCGTCAGGCATTAAAAATGAACAGGGCAACGATCGTTTCCTGACCTTGCATGGCGCCGCGATCAACAACCTCAAAAATTTGACCGTGCCCTTTCCGCTCGGCCGTCTGGTTGTGGTGACCGGCGTGAGCGGCTCAGGCAAAAGCACGCTCATTCGCGAATGTCTGTTGCCCGCCGTGACCCAGGCGCTCAAGTCCCGCAACAAAAACGCGGACCGATCTATTTCTGGTTTTGAAACGCTCAAAGCCGTTTACGAAGTGGACCAGTCGACGATTGGCCGGACGCCGCGTTCCATTCCCGCGACCTATGTCGGTTTTTTCGATGTGATTCGTCAGCTTTTCGCGCAGCTTCCCGAAGCCCGGTTGCGCGGGTATTCTCCCAGTCGCTTCTCCTTCAACAGCGTTCAAGGCCGCTGCCCGGAATGCGAAGGCGCGGGCCAGATCAAGATGGAGATGAACTTCCTGCCGCCCGCATTCGTGCGCTGCGAAACCTGCGGCGGGTGCCGCTTCAACCGCGAAACACTCGACATCGAATACAATGGCAAA
>JBQCEJ010000117.1:0-8910 GCA_051960355.1 Verrucomicrobiota bacterium
CCAATGCTGCGGCGTTCGTTTTCGGCTATTTCCAGCAGTTCATTTTCCAGCCGGCGTCTCTCCTCAAACGCGCTCTGGAGTTGCTCGTTGGCTTCTTTGAGCGCAGCGGTCCGCTGTTCGACCCGCATTTCCAGTTCATCATGAGCCCGGCGCAACTCCGTCTCGTATTCTCTTTGCGTGCGGCGCATGGCCGCTTCGCGCAGCTCGCGTTCGACCGCGGGAACCAAGCGCGCCAGTCGATCTTTCATGATGTAATCGTGCGCGCCGGCTTTCATCGCGGCCACAGCCGTTTCCTCTTCAATGTGACCGGAAACAATGATGAACGGCACGTCGAGCCCGCGGTCTTGCGCCAGCTGCAAGGCTTCCGGAGCGCTGAACCGCGGCATCGAATGGTCGGCCAGAATCACGTCCCAGGACTGTTGATCCAGCGCGGCGCTCATCGCGTCGGCCGTATCCACGCGCAGGCAGTTGCTCGCAAGCCCACCGCGTTGCAAGGCGTGTTCCAGGAGGAACGCATCGATTTCCGAATCTTCGACGATCAAAATCTGGAGCGGCCGGTGCGTCTGGCCGCTGCCCTTATGGTTGATCTTTGGAACTGAAGTCATCGGGTCCCCTCGGTTGAGGCCGTCATGGGTTCCCAGCTGTGCTGCCACCGCGATTCTCGCATCTTTGAATGATGCGGGGTGAAATAAAGATTGTTTATGGGGTTAAACCCACAAAAGAAAATTTCTCTTCCGAGGAGAGCGGGGCTGGAACCCGGAATTTAAACCAGATCAAGTCCGAAAAATACCTTGGGAGCAAGTGGCGGAAACTGCTCCTTCCTTGGGCGATGGTCCAGTCGAACAGCGTGGAATTCCACCCACCTGTTCGCCAGGAGTCCCGCTATTTCTTCTGATCGCTCGCGACGGTCTGGCCGATGGCGCGTTCCAACCGCGCCCGCGCCGCCGCGTAGGTGTGCAGCGCTTCAACTTGCGTCGTGCGAGCCTCGGTCAACGCGGTTTCTGCGTCGAGCACGTCCAGTTGCGTGGCGGTGCCGGCTTCCGTGCGCGCGCGTGCCAGGCGCAACGATTCCTCGGCTTGCTCCTGAACCTTCAACTGCGATTCCAAAACTTCGCGTGCTTCAATGAAGGTGGAATATGCGGTGCGCACCTCCCGTTCAATCCGGCGAGCCGCATCCTCGAGATCAATCCTGGCCTGTTCGTATTGCGCCTGAGCTTGGATGACCCGGCCGCGCGTCTGCAATCCGTCGAAGATGTTCCAGTTCAACTGTGCGCCCACCACCCAACCATGCACTTCACGGTCCAGATCACTGCTGAACTGAGAATTGTGCCATTCGTAACCGGCAAATCCCTGGACGCTCGGCTTGTAGCCCGACTTGGCCTGGATCACGTTTTCGCGTTGTAGTTGCTCGGTTTTGCGCAGAACGCCGAGTTCGCTGCGGTTGGTCAAAGATTGCTGAATGGCGGCCGTCAAACGCAGGTCGTAGGGTTCCGCCTGGAGTTTCTCCGTGAGTTCCATGGGAATGTCTTCGCCCATGTCGGTCGGCAGATTGTAGCCGAGCGCGTTCACCAGCAGGTTTTTGGTGATGCGATACGCATTGCGCGCGCGAATCAATTCCGGGCGCTGATTGGCCACCGCGACTTCGGCTCTCAGCACGTTGAACTGCGGAACCGTGCCGGCTTCGTAGCGACGCTTCTGATCTTCCAGTTCGCGGGCCAGCAAAGCGACCGAGGCTTCGTTCACGATGATTTTCTGTTCCGCCAGGAGCACGTCGTAATAGACCAGCCGTGTGGCCAACAACGCGTCGGCAACCGTCGTTTGATATTGGAGCAACGACTGTTCGCGGGTCAGTCGGGCGGCGCGAAGGGCCGAACCGATCCTTCCGCCTTCATAAAGGGATTGCACGATCTGAATGCCCGCGTTCCAGTTCTGATCGATCTGCGGAATCGCAAGCGAACCAGGAAAGGGTTCGCTCAGGCCGGCGTCCGAACTCACAAAGCTGGAAGGACCGCGGCTGGTGGAGGTCTGAACGCGCGGCAAGGCAATGGCGCGGGTCTGCACAATCACGCCGTAGGTGGCGCGCAATTCGTTTTGGGCGCGGGTGATCGCGGCGTTCTGCTGGAGCGTGATATTCAGGGCATCGGCCAGAGACAATGGACGCGAAACCCACAATGGGGCTTCCTTGGATGAGCCTGAAATATTGGTCTGGGCGAAAGCGGGCAGGGGCGAGCCCGCGAGAACAAGGCTCATGGCTGCGGCGAAAACAGCAGTCAACGGAACGGCGGCGGATAACCTTTTCATGCGGGCGCGAGTATCCGGGGTAAGATGGGTCGCGGCCAGTTTTTTTGTATACCGGCGTGGGAATCGTTCTTTCCATTTGCTCCGCGCGTTTCCCGTGAGCTATTCTGGTCCTTCACACAGATATGTTTAGTGGTATCAATAAATTATTTGGCCAAAAGCCGCAGCCAAAAGGCGGGCCACTCATGCCGGAACCTTCGTCCAGTTCACCTTTGTCTCGACCGGATCGGCAGCAGACTTATTCCAAGGTGTTTCGCTGGCGCTTGCCGGACGGCCACACCGACGCGCCGGAATCGGTGTCCATTGTCGGCTCTTTCACGCATTGGCAAAAAGTTCCCATGCAGCGCGACAGCACGACGGACGCGTGGCACACGACCGTGCATCACATTCCCGGCAATAAAACGCATCACTATATGATTCTCGTGGATGGAAAGCCCGCGAATGACAAAAATAGCGATGGGTTTGCCGTGCCGGTAGGTCCGCAGGAAGAACAATATCAGCTCATGACGGATCGTGGTCCGCGGGTTTTCATGCTCTTCGCACAGGCGAAATAATTTTGAGCGGCACCGAATCGCCTCCTTACGGACGGTTCTGAATTGTGCCGGATTCTTTCGGCATTTGAAGGAGCCGAGCGACGCAGTCAGGTGAAACAGACCGCACGCGAAGAATTCGCAAGCGGCGGTGGCAGTGGTGAATCGAAATCCGTGTTCTTGGGAACCTTCGCGGTCTTCGCGGGAGGTCGTTGTGGATTCTGCGGCTCCAGCCTTGAGAACTTCTCCAACCAGCTCGTTTTCGTTCAGAGCTTTTTCAGTAATTTTTTCCAACGCTGCCAGGCATCGTTACGCGCCTTCTTGTTGGCCGCGTTCGCATCCGGGGCTTCTCCGGCGCGCATGAAACCGTGACCTGCGCCGGGATAGATCACCGGTTCATAAACTTTGCCGGCTTTTTTCATCAACTCCTCGGCGTTCGGAATCGTGGAGGTGATGCGCGCGTCATTTTCGGCGTAGAACCCGTAAACCGGACAATGGATCCGACTGAGCGCTGACGGGTCGGTTGGAACGGGGCCGTAGAAGGAGAAGGCTGCCTTGAGATTTTTGTTGTTGGTCGCAAATCGAAAGGCCTCGCCACCGCCCCAGCAGAAACCGCTGACGGCCACTTTCCCATTGCAGGCCGGCAGTTTCGAAACGTAGTCGGTCACCGCGTTCAGGTCGGCCGTGATTTGATCGGGAGGCAGGTTGCCAATCGCTTTGCGGACGCTGTCGTCCCCGCCGAGTTCCGCCGTGCCGCCGCCGTTGGGTCCCATTCCGGAAAGCAGGTCGGGCGCAATGGCAATGTAACCGGCTTCAGCCAGTTGATCGGCGACGCCTCGCGCCCAATCGGACAGGCCAAATATCTCGTGAACGACAACAACGGCAGTGGCTTTGTCCTTCACTTCCGGATAGGCCACGAAGCAGTTCACCTCGCGATTGCCGTGTTTGACTTTCACCCACTCGAGGTGGCGCGGGGATTTTTCCAAACGCGCTTTCGCCCATTCTTGGGAGTTGGCTGAAACGGTGATGAACGCGAGCAGGGCAAGAGACGTGAAGAGTCTTTTCATAAATCAGATCATTACGTTAACTCGGGGGCGAAATCTCAAAAGGTGGGTGAAGCCTGCCGTTTCCAGCCGTTGCCCCTGATCAAAACTGCTCCGCCGCACTGCAGCAGAACGGAACGGCGAGAAAACGCTGCTGACTAAATCACCGTTCCGTGCGGCACGATTCCGCTCTTGGGAATGATCACGAGCCCGTCGCGAATGTAATACAGCGGATGATCCACGTTCTCGGGTTTGCCAGCGGGCGAAATCACCACGTTGTTCCCGATCCGCGCATTTTTGTCGATGATCGCATTTTCAATGCGGCAGTTGGAGCCGATGCCGATGCGCGGCCGGCCCGCGGCTTCATTCGCCCGGATCGATTCGTGCGATTCGTAAAAATCACAGCCCAGCAGCACGACGCGGTTCAGTTCGGTGCCCGCGCCCACAGTGCTGCGCACGCCGACAACGCTGTTGCTAATGCGAGCGTGGTTCAGAATGCAACCGTCGGAAATCACCGCATGATCGATTTGTGCGCCATTGATTTTGGAGCCCGGCAAAAAGCGTGGGCGGGTGAAAATCGGCGAAGCCATGTCAAAGAAATTGAAGCGCGGCAGTTCCGAACTCAGGTCAAGGTTGGCTTCAAAGAACGAGCGAATGGTTCCAATGTCTTCCCAATAACCCTGGAACACATAGGATTGCACGCGGTGCGTTTCGATCGCGCTGGGAATGATATGCTTTCCGAAATCGGCGAGCGTGTTGTCCAGCAATTGGCGGACGACTTCGCGGGTGAACACATAAATGCCCATCGAAGCGAGGAATAGTTCGCGGTCATCCTGAATCCCGAGCTTCGGATACCATTCGCCCGGCAAACGCAACGAATCCTGCAGCGCCGGGTCCTTCGGTTTTTCCACGAAACGCGTGATGCGACAATCCTCGTTCATCTGCATGATGCCGAAGGATTGAGATTCCCTCCGCGTCACCGGAATGGTCGCGATCGTGATGTCCGCCTTGGTTTCGATGTGTTCGGCAATGATCTCGCGAAAATCCATCCGATACAATTGATCGCCGCTCAGGATCAGCAGGTATTCGAAATCATGGTTCAAAAAATGGATCAGATTCTTCCGCACGGCGTCGGCTGTGCCCTGATACCAGGACGTGTCGGTGTAGGTCTGTTCGGCCGCGAGAATTTCCACAAAGCCGCCGGAGAAATGATCGAACTTGTAGGACTGCGCCACGTGCCGATGCAGCGAGGCGGAGTTGAACTGCGTCAGCAGATAAACCCGGCGCAGGCCGGAGTTGATGCAGTTGGAAATGGGAATGTCCACAATCCGGTATTTGCCTGCCAATGGCACCGCGGGTTTGGCGCGTTCTTTGGTTAGTGGAAAAAGCCGCGTGCCTTGTCCACCGCCCATGATCACTGAAAGCACGTTGCTGGTGTTGATCGATTGGCGCCCGGTGTGTGACATAAAAATAATAGTTCCTTCGAAGTTCTATGGAGTTATACGCCTGGCCTATGGCTCGGGCAAGTCGCAGTTTCAAAACCAGATCAAACAGGTTCGAATAGTGAACTGAATGGAGGCGGAGACAGGGCGAAGGCCATGAACAGCGGCGGTCAAGCTCTCGAAGCGCCGCCGCCCCTGCGCTTGGCCCGCGCACTCCGAAACAAAATTCCGGCGACTTTTGCAATGGCTGCTGTTATAAAACCGCGCATGTCGAACTATCGTATCGGAGTCATCGGCGGCAGCGGCCTGTATCATATCGAAGGCTTCACGGATCAGAAATGGGTCAAGGTCAAAACGCCTTTCGGCTCGCCTTCCGATGCGTTTCTCACCGGTAAACTGGCGGGGCGCGACGTCGTTTTCCTGCCGCGTCACGGACGTGGTCATCGCATTCTTCCGAGCGAACTCAACCACCGCGCCAACATCTGGGCGATGAAGAAACTTGGCGTCGCCTGGATCATCAGCGCCAGCGCCGTCGGCTCGCTTCAGGCGAAATACAAACCGTGCGACGTCGTCCTGCCGGATCAGTTTGTGGATTGCACGAAGCGCGATTTCGAGCACACGTTTTTCGGTCGCGGCATCGTGGCGCACGTTGCGTTTGCGGATCCGGTTTGCGAGGAATTGCGCCAGATCCTGCTCCAAAGCGCGCGCGCCCTAAAAGCCCGCGTTCACAACGGCGGCGCCTACGTGAACATGGAAGGTCCGGCATTCAGCACGCGCGCCGAATCGATCACGAACCACAAGCTCGGATACGACGTCGTCGGCATGACCAATCTCGGTGAAGCCAAATGCGCGCGCGAAGCCGAAATCGGCTACGCCACGATCGCACTGGTGACGGATTACGACTGTTGGAAAGTCGATGAGGCGCACGTCACGGTCGAGATGGTCATCAACAACCTGCGCAAGAACGCCGAGTTGGCCAAGGCGATCATCGCCCGGACCATTCCGCAGATTCCTGAAAAACCCACCTGGCCTTGTCACGAAGCTTTGCGCTACGCCATCATGACGGACAAGAAATATTGGCCCGCCAAAACCAAGGCGGAGTTGAAGCTGCTCCTTCAGAAATATCTCTGACCTCGTGGACAATTGGTCTGGGTGGAACGGGCAACTTGCCCGTTTCGCCGACTACCCAGTCCGCCCGTTCGCGGATCCCATTCAACGGCATGGACCGATCAAGGTCTGCGAGTTGCGATCGCGTTTGAAGCTTTGATCCCTTTGGAACTCGGTTTCGCCGGCTTCTTGGATTCGCTCTCCGCGATCAACTGCGCCTCGGCGGCCAGCCAGTGTTCCAGGTCATGTCCTTCCGGGCAGCCGCGTTCCAGAAAGATTTCGTAGGCTCGCCGGGTGATTGCCTCGTGGGTCGGTTTGCTGCTCTTGATTGTGGTCGGTTTTGGTAATTCTCTGGCCATAAGTTTACGATTGTTGATCGGCTGCAATGAACAGCTTTTGAATCAGCCCTCCAAGCCTCCGACAGTCTCTTTTTTCACTACGAACAAGTCATTCGATTCGAGCCGCTCCGCTGATTGCGAGGCGCCCGACAATTCACCCAAATAGTTTCAGAATAGAGTTGCTGCAACAATGGGGTTAAGACCCGATAGCACTCGTAAAACGCACTCAGGGCAGGGGAGTTGGTGCAGTTCGCACAGCGTGGGACACAGCCGCAGTCCGTCGCGTTCGCTTGCGCTCGGAAGAGTGTGTGACTAACCTCGCGGACAAAATTCGAATACGTCTATGGCAACTAAAACCATCATCAAACCCGCGAAATCACCCGCCGCTGTCGGCCCTTACAACCACGCCGTGCGCGTCGGCGATCTCATGTTCTGCGCCGGACAAATCCCGATCGATCCCAAGGACGGCAATCTCGTCGCGGGCGACATCAAGGTCCAAACCGAGCGCGTGCTGGAGAACGTCAAGGCCATCCTCGACGACCAGGGCCTCACGTTCGCCAATGTCGTCAAGAGCACCGTGTTTCTGACGAACCCCGCGGACTTCGCCGGGATGAATGAAGTGTACGCCAAGTACTTCACCAGCAATTTCCCCGCGCGTTCCACCATCCAAGTCGCCGCTTTGCCCAAAGCCGCGAACGTCGAGATCGAAGTTGTGGTGCACTTCTGATCGGAATTGAAAACCGCCCGCGCCGACGTAAAGAGCCACACCGGGAATCCACATGAACGCCGCCGTTTATTCATTGATTAGTCTCGTGGCCGGCATGGTCATCGGCGTTCTGATTGGCTGGCTGCTGGGCCGAAATCGCCCGAGCGTTTCCGACAATCGGCTGGAGAATGAATTGCGTCAGCAGGTCAGCGTGCGCGAAGCGGAGTTGACCCAACTGCGAGCGCAGTTGGCCGAGGCTGGCAACGCCCGTGCCGCGGCCGAGGCCAAGGAAGCGGCGGCTGAAAAGCTCGTGGCCGAACAACGCGCGCTGCATGACAAAGCTATGGTCGAAGCGAAAGAAGCGCAGGCCAAGGCGCTGGCCGACTTGCGGGATGCCTTCAAGGCTTTGAGCGCCGACGCCCTCAAGCAGACCGCGCCGGAATTTCTCCGGCTCGCGGAGCAGAGTTTCGGCAAGCTTCAAGAAGCCTCCAAAGGAGACCTGGCGCAACGGCAGGAATCGATCAAGACACTGGTTGAGCCGCTCAAGCAACAGCTCGAGTCGTATCAAAAACGATTGCAGCAAAGCGAAACCGCGCAGTCCAGCGCGCTCGGCGAAGTGAAAAAACACCTGGAAACGCTCGCGCAATCGAACCAGACACTCGCCGCCGAAACGGCTCAATTCCGATCCGTGCTCAAGTCCAATCAGGCGCGCGGCCGTTGGGGTGAAGAAACGTTGCGCCGCGTGGTGGAAGCCGCCGGCATGAGCGCGCATTGCGATTTCAGCGAGCAGGCGCAGTCTGGTGAAGCAAAGCCGGACCTCATAGTTCGCCTGCCCGGAAATCGGTTCATCATCGTGGACGCAAAGGTTCCCGATCTGGATTTTCTCAACGCCTTGGAAGCCGCCGATCCGGTGAAACGGGCGGAGTCGCTGCTCGCCCACGCGGCCAAGCTCAAGACCACGATCAAAGGATTGGCCGATCGCGATTATCCCAAGCAGTTTCCCAATGCGCTCGATTACGTGGTGCTCTTTGTCCCGGCGGAATCGCTCTTCAGCGCCGCACTCGAAGGCGATCAGGATTTGATCATCTGGGCCGCCAACAAACGCATCTTGCTGGCCACGCCGGCTTCCTTGATCGCGCTCCTGCGTTCCGTTTCGGTGAGCTGGCAGCAACACGCGCAGACCGAAAACGCCGCGGCCATCGCCGAAGCCGCGCAGGAACTCTTTACCCGGGTTTGTAAGTTCACGGAGCACTTCGAAAAAATCCGCACCGGTTTGGAGCGCGCCAACAGCGCCTACAACGATGCCGTCGGCAGCTATGAACGCATGGTGCGTCCCGCCGGCGATCGCATTCAAAAACTTCGGGCCGAAACCAATGGCAAAGAACTGGCCGAGGTTGCCCCGCTGGAACCCGTGTTGCGTCTGGCGCCGACAGCAGACCTGAAACT
>JBQCEJ010000118.1:0-7733 GCA_051960355.1 Verrucomicrobiota bacterium
CATTGAACGGGGTCGCTGCGCCGGAATTGCCGGTCAAAGCTGCCAGCCTGGTTGCCGAAGCCAAGGCGGGCGAGCAGCAGTCTGTCACCATGCTGGTGGTGCGAGCCGTTTCTGAAACCAACCCGACCGCCCTCGCTGCCGTGGTGGGCGCGATCAGCCACTCCACCCCCGCCATGGCGCCGCTCGCCACCGCCAGCGCCGCATTCCTTTTTCCAAAACAAGCGGTTTTATTTGTGCGGGCAGCCGTCGGAACAGCGCCTGACCATGCCGGCCAGATTGTCCTGGCCACCATTCAGAAATTGCCGGCGCAGTATGCCCTCATTGCCGCAGCCGCGGCGGAAGTTCATCCGCCGGCCGGTTCGGAAATTCTGAGCGCCGTGGTCACCGCCGTTCCGTCGCTCAAACCTTACATCGAAAAAACCTCCGCCAGCGCTCTCATGACCGACGGGAATATCCCCGTGAAGGACATTTTGAATCAGAGCGCGATTCTGGCCCGGCACGACGCGGATTCCACGACGAACTCAAGCACGCCTCAGGCGAAGTCGGATAGTTCCAAAGCTGCTTCACCCGACATCATGGCCGCAGGTCCGGTGATCGGACCGCCACCCGTTCCGTTGACCGTTACGCCCACGGAAATCAACCCTGGAGACACTGTTCCTCAGGGGCCCGGCGGCCGTAATTACTCCGCGCCTTGATCGGCAGATTCAGGGCTTCCATCGTGACTCGCTAAAATTTCCGGCAGCCTGCCGGAAGTTTTTTTGCGCCACCCCAAACGGGCGAGCGAACGCGTTTTTTGTTCATTCTTTATTGAACAAAAAGGAGAACCTGCCATCCTGCGCGCGCGTGAAGCGAAACGCGATCGAAAGTTCCGGCAGCACCCCATTGAACAGTGTCGAGGTGGAGGTCATTCACCTGTTCGTGCAGCTTTCACGCGCTCTCGGCCAGCCTCCGTCGGTCGCGGAAATCTACGGCCTTCTGTTCATCTCCCCTCGCCCGCTGCCGCAGGATGAATTCTGTCGCCGACTGCGCCTGAGCAAGGGCGCCGCCAGCCAGGGGTTGAGCTACCTGCAGGATCTCGGGGCCGTGCGTGTGATTTACCTGCCGGGCCACCGACGTGCGCACTACGAAGCGGTGGCCGAACTGCGCAACCTGGTCAACCGCTTCATACACCATCAGATCCTGGCGACTTTTCAGGACAGCGGCGCCCGGCTGGCGCACCTCGCGACCGAGGCGCAGAAGCTCTCCGGCGAGGAACGCAAACATGCCGTGGCGCGCATCAAGATGCTTCAAAGCTGGGAGAAAAATGTAAAACGAGTTTTGCCGATCGTCCTGACCGTGTTGGGTGGCCGCAAAGGTGCGGGCTGAAGTTCCGTTGAAGCCGAAATTGAATCTGTCCTGGCGCTTTCGTTTTCGGGGGAATTTCTCCCTGCACGAACAAATGCGGAGCCTGCCTGAGTTTCCAATCTCGCCCTGTAGTTTCAAAAGGGCGCTGCAATGATCCCCTCCCCTTCAGCGCCCTCGGCTGGCATGGCTGCGCCGGCGACGAATCTGGCTGACTTGAAACGCAAGTCCGTGCGCGGGGGCATGATCACGTTCGCCTCGCAAGGAGCGAGCGTGGCGATCCAGCTCACATCGACCGTCATTCTCGCCCGGCTGCTCTCGCCAGATGATTACGGCGTCATGGCCATGGTGGTGGCGATCACTTCATTTGCGGGCTTGTTCCGGGATTTGGGGTTGTCGTCTGCCGCGATTCAAAAGGCAACGCTGACGCACGCCCAGCAAAGCAATCTGTTTTGGATCAATGTCGCCCTTGGATGCACCCTCACGGTGCTGCTCGCCGCGGCCTCGCCACTGGTGGCGTGGTTCTATGGCAAACCCGAAGTCCTCTGGGTCACGGCGGCCTTGTCTGCCAGCTTCTTGATCGGGAGTCTATCCTCGCAATCCGGCGCATTGCTGGTCCGCGAAATGCGCTTTGGCCGACAGGCGGTGGCGGGGATTTGTGGAGCGCTGGTCACGTTGATAACAGCCGTCACGCTGGCGCTGCACGGCTTTCGTTACTGGTCACTTGTCTGGAGCCAACTGGCGGGGGCGCTCACCATGACCACGCTGCTGTTTATGCTTTCCCCCTTCCGACCCGGACTGCCGGGTCGAGGCACAGGCTTGAGAGCCATGCTCATGTTCGGCGCGAACATAACTGCCTTCGACTTCGTGAACTACTTTCACCGGAACCTCGATAATATTTTGATCGGCCGCCTTTGGGGAACCGGCGCGCTGGGGCTTTACAGCCGGGCTTATGCGCTTCTGATGTTTCCCATCAGCAACCTGCGGGGGCCAGTCAACGCCGTCGCATTTCCAGCGATGAGCCGGTTGCAGGATGAGCCCGCCGCCTATCGCGCTTATTACCGGCGCATCATTGCGGTGCTTGCCCTCATTTCCATGCCATTCTCCGCGTTGCTGTTCGTTTCAGCCCATCCTGTAATCGAGATCGCGTTGGGGCGGCAGTGGCTGGACATAGTTCCTATTTTTTCAGTGCTGGCGGCGGTCAGCTTTGTCCAGCCTGTGATCACTCTCTGGGGCGTGGTGAGCTTGAGCACTGGTCAGACCCGGCGTTATCTGCATTTGGGTATCATGAACACCGCTTTCAGCGCCGCGGGTTTTCTGATTGGACTACCTTGGGCAGGTTTGGGAGTAGCGGCTGGTTACGCGGCAGCAACCTACCTTTCCGCTTACCCACTTCTGGCGTGGGCTTTTCGTGGAACGCCGGTGGGGATTGGAGACTTCCTTTCGGGGATATCGCGTCCGATGACCGCCAGCATCACCGGAGCGGTGCTCGACCTGCTGCTTTTTCCGCGATTCTTCGAGCATACAACGCCTTGGGCCGAAGTCGTATTACACACGCTCCTGTTTGTTCCGGCTTACTTCGCCTGCTTCATTTGCCTTCCGGGTGGGAGAACGGAGCTGAGCCGTGCGCGAAATCTGCTGCCTCGGCCGATCCGCAGTTTCTAACGCGACTGCCACTGATCTATGAAATCGATCCTTCGGAAATTCCGCGCTCGTCTTTTTGCCGGGTTGGCTCGTCGTTCCGATCTGGATGCGCTTTATGATCAGGTCAACGGACTCATTCAAATTCAAAATGCCATGAATGGGAAGAGCGTGCTCCGACCATTGCGCGGCTGGGCTATGTCGCCAGACGCGATGACATGGATCCTTGCCGATTTGCAGGAACGAACCGCACCCCGCGTCATCGAATTCGGCAGCGGTCAATCCACCGTCATCCTTGCCGCCGCCCTCAAACATCTCAAAGGTGAACTGGTGAGCATCGAACATGATCTTGATTACTCGTCTGTCATCCAGCGTCAGGTCAATGCATGTGGACTCGCTGGGCAGGTTCAGTTCATTCATGCCCCGTTATGCCACTCATCGGATGAACTTCCAATCCGCAGCTATTCATGCAGCGCCCTGCCCAACGCCTCTTTTGACGTGGTCTTGATTGACGGACCGCCACTTGCAAACGGCAACCTGACCCGGCTCACACCATTGCGGTGGGCCGCTCAGCATCTGAAACCCGGCGGCGCCATATTTTTGGACGACACCGCGCGCGATGCTGAGCAGCAATGCTTGAAGCAACTGAGCGCTGAATTTGGGCAACTGCAAGCCGTTCCACGCAATGCCGAGAAAGGGTTGATGGAATTGCGTTTTGCTCCCAACTGAACTCCCCGCGGCCGCTGGCATGACAAATCAATGCACCCTCTCGTATCCATCATCATCCCCTGCTACAACGCGGAAAAGTGGGTGGCGGAGGCCATTCAGAGCGCGCTGGACCAAACGTGGCCCAACAAGGAGGTCATCGTCATCGACGACGGCTCGACCGACGGCAGCTTGGCATTGATCAAATCCTTCGGGGAAAGAATCCGCTGGGAAACGGGGCCGAATCGAGGCGGGTGCGCGGCAAGGAATCGGGGGCTGAGATTGGCACAAGGTGAGTGGATACAATATCTCGACGCTGATGATTTGCTTCACCCGAAAAAAATTGCGGTCCAGATGCCTTTCGTTTCTGGACGGAACAATGTCGCGGCAAACGGCAGGCTTGTGAGATTCTCTGGCAAGTCGCCTTCATGCGACATTCTGCAAGCTCCTGAGTGCCTGTCGTTCGAGATCTCCGGGTTAGAATTTGGTATTCGTAAACGCCTTGGAGAAATTTGCAACTGGATCAATCCAGATCACGACCCGATGTTTGGACACAGTCTTGCGCATTGCTGGCTACTCCCAAAAGCTTTGGTCGACAAAATAGGCCCGTGGAACGAATCGCTCAAGACCGCACAAGATAACGAGTATTTTGATCGTTTGTATCTCGTTGCTGAACACGTTGTTTTCACGGATGGCGCTTTGGCACTTTACCGGACGGGTGTGCCCGGCACAACCAGCGTTGGGTGTTCCCGAAAACATGCTGAATCGGTTCTCCGCTATTGCAATGCTGCGGAAAAAATTCTCGAACGTAGCCGATCCATCCGGATAACGACCGGACTAGCCAGAAACTATTTCGAATTCGCGTGCAGGTTCTACCCTAAGTACCCCGACCTGGTGGATGTCGCATTTGAAGCTATTGAGGCGTTGAAGGTACCGCCTGGAGCTGAAGTCGCCGCGCCGCGGCTCCGATTAGCCAGGATTTTGTTTGGCAGGCGAATGGCCCTCCGATTAAAGCGATTCCTCCGCCTCCCGCCACTGGAACGATGAGTTCTGAAATCAGTTGTTCCCACGCTTTGCGGTGCCCTAGCAAATGCGTAGGAACGATCTCCGCATTGCACCGGGTGTAGAACGTTTGCGCCCCCTGCCTGCATCGCAACATGAATTCCGTAAGCATATCGTACGGTGGCGTTCACCAGGCATTTGAACTCGCGCTGGCAGCTGAGGAGGCGGGGTGTTTGGAGCGATTCCTGTGTTCCTTTTTTGACGCGCCCGGCAAGTGGGGACGGAGGTTGAGTTCAGTCCTAGGGGCGGAAGTGTTACGAAACCGCAGGTTGAATGGGATACCGTGCTCGAAAGTGACTGAACATCCCTGGCCGGAACTGGCATTCAAGTTCCGCCAGCGTTTCTGGCGGACCCCGGGCAACGCGTGGATTCGAGCAGCGCAAACTTTCGACCGCTGGGCAGCCTGCCAGATTCCCAAAATGACCAGCCGGGCAATTGTGTGCAGTGAGAATTGCGCGCGACATACCTTTCAGGCCGCTGCTGAACGTGGCTGGACTCGGATTTATGATTGCCCCGGGCATAACGCCAAGCTTTGTAATGAGGCCGCTCAAGAGGCGGCACGCCGGTTTGGTCTTCCCTGCGCCTCTGAGGCTGACACTCCTGAAATCACCCATCAAAAAGAGATTGAGATCGCTCTGGCGGATGTGGTGTTGACCTATTCAACCTTTCACGCCAACGGGGTTGCCAGCCGTGGTGTAGCCCGCGAAAAAATTGTCGTTATTCCATTATGGACAGACCCGGATTTTTGGAACCCGACAGCATCAGAACGTTCAAGCGAACCACTCCGCGTCATTTTTGCCGGCGGCATCAATCTGCGGAAAGGTGTTCCATTCCTGATCGAAGCGGTGCGCAAGCTGGCTCCACAGGCGCAACTCACATTGGTGGGGTCTTTGGACCAGGACGCAAAGCCTTGCCTCGCGGGCACAGAATCATTTGTGCGCGTACTCTCCCCGGTCCCGAAGATCCAATTGCGCGCATTATATCGTGCTAATGACGTTCTCGTCCTGCCTTCTTTGGGCGACTCATTTGGATTCGTGGGACTCGAAGCGATGGCTTGCGGCTTACCGGTGGTGGTAACGACGAACTGCGGGGTGCCGGTGCCGGATGAATCGTGGCGCGTGCCGGTCATGGATTCAGACGCGATTGCCAGGCGTCTTCAGCAGTACATTGAAGATCGGGCACAGCTGGCAGTGGATAGTGAACGAGCGCGGGCCTTTGCCGTGCAGTTCACGCCACAGCGATATCGAGCAACGATCGGCGATTTGTACCGGCGATTGCTGGCGTGAACGAAAGCTTCAAGTAAAAGCTTCCACTTGGACGAGATAAGCCCATGCGTCTTTTGCAAATCGTGCCGCACCTGCCACCGACGGTTAGCGGTGTGGGAGATTATGCGCTGATCCTCGCCCGCGCTTTGCGCGAGCGACATGACCTTCAAACAACCTTCGCTGTGGCACATCCCAGTCGTGAGGGCACCGAACATGATGGTTTTGCAGTCATTCCGTTGCCACACGCGGCAGCGATATTGTCCCGCCTGGCACACCTGTTTGAGCGAGTGCTGTTACATTATGTGGGTTACGGCTACCACGAGCGTGGCTGTCCGATATGGCTGGTGCGAGGATTGGGCTCATCTCATCTGGCGAGAAGCACCAAAAAGGGAGCACGAAGCGTTGCGCCCTTGATAACAATGTTCCACGAGCTATTCGCCTTTGGCCCGCCGTGGCGCAGCTCGTTTTGGACGCACCCGATTCAGCGCTGGATTTGCTGCCGTTTGGCTCGCCAGAGTTTGAGCTGCGTGACCAACCGAACACAGAGTGTTAGAGCGCTGGAAGATATGCGCCAACTGAACGGCGTTAAACACCTGCCCGTTTTCTCAAACGTAGGGGAACTGCGTGAGTTGCCGTCGTTAGCTGGCCGGAATCGCCGCATGGTGCTGTTTGGCGGAGAAGGATGGCGGCGCACAGCCATCACCAAGGACCTGGCAGCTCTTCAGCAAGCCTGCCGCGCCCTGGGCATCACCGAAATCATTGAGATCGGTCCAGGCAACACGCCAAAGCCGGAGATTGGAATTTCGTGGCGCGCAGAAGGATGCTTGTCGCCATCGGAAATCTCTCATCGAATGCGTGACGCCGTGGCCGGTTTCTTAAGCTATCCAACGCACTGCCTCGGCAAGTCCGGGATTCTTGCTGCATATGCGGCGCACGGCCTCATGCCCGTTCTGCCAGCTCGTTGCATGCAGAAGAACTCTGATGGCCTTGTACCTGGAGAACACTTTGTCTTTGCGGAGCAACTCACCGTCGATCACGGCTCGATGGTTCAGGTTCCCATTACCGTTTTCAACTGGTATCGAGGGCATCGGATAGAGTTGCAGGCGAACGAAATGGCGCGACTTATTACGCAAGGTGAAGGCTCGCGGCAGTGAACTCAATCCTGCTTCAAACCCGTTTCCCGCCCAGTGTGGGAGGCATTGAAACCCTGGCGCTGGGGCTGGTTCGAGACTGGCGCGCCCACGGAATCGAGGTGACCGTTTCGACCGACGTGGCAGCCCCTTCCGCCCGTGCCGAATCGTTGCCGTACCCGGTCCATTATCGTCCAGATCGTCGCACGTTGTTGTCACTGTGGCGCAGCCACGATGCCGTCATGCAGATGAATGTCAGCCTGAAAGCCTCCTGGCCTCGGCTGTTGACCCGCACACCTGTGGTATTCGTGCATCACGGGCCATATTGGCTGGATCCCGAGGGAACTCGCGACTGGCGGGAACGGCTGAAAGTTCGCATGGCTCAAAGCAGTCCCTGGAACATTTGCGTCAGCGATTTCGTCCGGAAGGCAACAGGGTTGAAGTATTCCAAAGTGGTTCCCAACAGTTACAATGACAAAGTTTTCTCCCGCGATGATTCTATGCCGCGGACCAAAGAAGTCGCGTTTGTCGGGCGTTTGGTATCGGACAAGGGGGCGGATTTGTTACTCTCGGCATTGTCGCGCATTCC
>JBQCEJ010000119.1:0-4913 GCA_051960355.1 Verrucomicrobiota bacterium
AGGCTGAGACACGCGAAAAGCTCTTCCGCGAAGCGGATGAAGCCATCTACGCCCGACGCAATTCGGCTGTGGAGCAAGAGCGTGCGATCAAGGAAAACGAGTTGAACACGGAGATCGCCATTGAAACCAAGAAGCGTCAGATCCGCGAAACGCAGATGGATGCCGAGCGCGCAGTTCAGGAAAAGGAAGGCCTGCTCAAAAAGGAAGCGCTCGAATCGAACATCGGTTTGGAAGAGCGGCGCAAGAACCTTGTCGCACTCGCGGCAGACAATGCAAGAGCCGAAGCGGATGCTCGTGCTTACGGCGTGTCGAGCACAATGAAAGCGCTCGGCAGCGCTGATGCAAAGATTCTGCAGGCGCTCGCCACCACCGGCATGAAACCGGAGCAACTCATCGCGTTCGCCTTCCAGGAATTAGCCGGCAAAGCGGACAAGATCGGCCAACTCAACATCTCGCCGGATCTCCTGCGCGAGTTGTTGAGCCCACAGCCCGCCCGAAAATGAATCGGCTGACTGACAACAAAATCGTTCTCGTGACGCGACCGACGCGCCTGGCTGAACTGGTGATCCGGTTCAACACCGTCAGCCAGGCACGTTTCTACGTCGAACATCAGGGCGCGGACTTCTCAGATTACATCCGCGAGGACGAGACGTATCATCGCGCTCTCAGCGAAGCGCAGTTGGCCTTGGCTCAAGTTGGCCGAGTGCAGATCGTGGACCGAGGATTCCTGCCGAACTTCGTCTTCGCACCGGACGACACCGTCGTCACGCTCGGTCAGGACGGCCTGGTCGCGAACACGCTGAAGTATCTCAATGGTCAGCCGGTCGTCGGAGTGAACCCTGATCCTGAGCGATGGGACGGCCGGTTGTTGCCCTTTCGCGTCAGCGATTTGCCAAAGGTCATGCCCGAAGTCGTGCTCCGGAAACGCCACATGCGTTCCGTCACGATGGCGAAGGCCGCTTTGAATAACGGCCAGAGCTTGTATGGCGTGAACGACTTGTTCATCGGCCCAAAGACGCATTGCTCGGCGCGTTATCTTATCCGCAGCGCCGAGGCGAGCGAAACGCAATCGTCGAGCGGAGTGATTGTCTCGACGGGGATGGGTTCGACCGGGTGGCTCAAAAGTCTTCTCACTGGGGCAGCAGCCATCACGCAAACTGCAGGTTCGACACTGAGACACCAAGCGACCGCCGACCTGTTCGAAGGTGCATCAAACAAGAAGAAGAGCAACGGAAAGGTCCGTATGAATGTGAAATCGGAATTCGCCTGGGATGCGAACTACCTTTTTTACACCGTGCGCGAGCCGTTCCCGACCAACACCACGGGCGCGTCGTTGGTGTTCGGTCGAGTCACGGCCGAAACTCCGCTGATCTTGGAATCCCGGATGGCCGAGAACGGCGTCATTTTCAGCGACGGCATCGAGAAGGATTTTTTGGAATTCAATTCCGGCACGCAGGCGGTGATCGGCATCGCCGAACGCAAAGGCGTGCTCGTGGAATAGGAGAACATGAAAATGGAAGCGCAAATCGAACTAACCAGAACCGACATAACCAAACTCGCGGTTGATGCCATCGTGAACGCGGCGAATACCTCTCTGCTGGGTGGGGGCGGCGTGGATGGGACGATCCATCGCGCCGCAGGTCCGGAACTGCTGGCCGAATGTCGGACTCTGTGCGGTTGCCCAATCGGGCAGGCCAAAACCACCCAAGGCTACCACCTTCCCGCCAAGCTTGTGATCCATACCGTTGGACCGGTCTGGCATGGCGGCAGAAGCGGAGAACCGGAGTTGCTGGCATCCTGCTACCGTGCCTGCTTTGAGCTCGCAAAGGCTCACGCGGTAAAAACGATTGCTTTCCCCGCCATCAGTTGCGGTGTCTATGGCTATCCGATTCCAGATGCGGCGAGCATTGCGTTGCGTGAAACGCGCGCTGCTCTGAAAACCGTGAACCCGATTGAACGTATCGTTTTCACCTGTTTCACGGACGAAGTGTTTACCGCTTACCAAACCGCATTGCGGGAGGAGGCTAAATGAAAACCATCCTTCTCCTTGAAGACAACGACGAGCGTATCGCGGCGTTTCGGAAAACGATTGCCACTTTGGGCGATGGCTTCGAGTTGAAGATCTGGCGAGACGCTCCGTCGATGATCGCCGAATGCGAAGCGTTCTTTCCAACGACAGTGTTGATCTCGCTGGATCATGATCTGAATCCAATGCCGGGCGTCACGGTTGATCCCGGGACAGGCGTGGATGTGGCTCGGTTTCTCGGCGACTTTATGCCGGTGTGCCCGGTGCTGATTCATTCTTCAAATACGGATCGCGTTTACTCGATGCACAATGAACTGCGATTTGCGGGATGGATGGTGGATCGTGTCGGGCCGATTGGAACGGATTGGATCGAGACATCGTGGTTGCGATCAACGAAACGCCTGCTCGATGAAAACGCGAATACTTGGAAGGCGAATTTGCCAGCGGATCATGCAGACCGCGTCGAGCGGATGAAATTGTCGCTGGATGGACTCGGTTTGGGCGACGCAGTTGGTGAGATGCTGAGCTACCAGGCACATTCTGCTCCTCGTCGGCTGGCCGAAGACAACTTGCCAGCCGGTCCGTGGTTTCACACCGACGATACGGAGATGGCGATTTCAATCTGCGCGATTCTCAAATCGCACGGCGTCATTGATCAGGACGCGCTGGCCAAGCGATTTGCCCGCAGATTCGAACGCGATCCAGATCGCGGCTATGGGAAGATGACTCGCATACAGATGCGGGAAATCACGGCTGGGGCAAAATGGCGGGACACCGCAGCCAATGCTTTCGGTGGACAAGGTTCGAAAGGCAACGGCAGTGCGATGCGCGCCGCTCCATTGGGAGCTTACTTTGCGGATGATTTAGATCAGTGTGTTGAGCAGGCGCGACTTTCTTCGCTCGTCACCCACACACATCCCGAAGCCGTGGCTGGGGCGATTGCTGTGGCCGTAGCAGCCGCGATGGCGTGGCAATTGAAAGGCGAAGCGCAGGCTGACGGACCTAGTCCGTTCTTCAACGCAGTGCTTCAATACACGCCGGAAAGCGAAGTGCACCGCGGAGTTCTGATCGCCAGCACAACGCCGCGCGAAACTCCCAGCGCTGATGTGGCACGCACATTGGGCAACGGCTCGTTGGTGACTGCGGCAGATACCGTTCCTTTCTGCGTGTGGATGGCGGCGCATTATCTCAACAGTTTCGTCGAAGCACTTGGCAAAACAATCGGCGTCGGCGGTGATTGCGACACAAACGCTGCAATCGTGAGCGGCATCGTCGCTTTGAGTGCTGGACGGGACGACATTCCCCCGGAGTGGCTGAAGGCGAGAGAATCTGTTCGCATCTGATGAAACCGCTTTCTGTAGAACTGTTATGACCGACAAAGAAACCATCAAAGCCAGCAAGCTTCTCAGCTTGATTCTCCGGCACTAACCGGAGCGGGTTGGACTTAAATTGAATCATGCTGGATGGATTGGCGTTCAGGAGTTGCTGGATGCTGTGAATCGACATGGGACGCCCCTTTCATTGGATGATCTGAAGCATGTCGTTGCGACGAGCGACAAGAAGCGATTCGCGTTCAGTGACGATGGAAAGCTCATTCGTGCAAACCAAGGACATTCAGTTGAAGTGGATCTGCAGTATCCACCAAAAGCTCCGCCCGAGATTCTGTATCACGGGACCGCAGTGCGTTTTCTCCATGGCATCCGGAAGGATGGACTTCAGCGAATGGAGCGCCACGACGTTCACCTTTCCGCCGAAACAAAAGTCACCCTTCAGGTGGGTGGCCGTCATGGCAAACCCGTGCTGCTGATTATTCGCGCTGGTGACATGCACAGAGCGGGTCACGTATTCCGTTGTTCAACGAACGGAGTCTGGCTCGTGAGTCACGTTCCTCCGGAGTTCATCGATTTCTCTCTGACGGAATTTCATTCGGTTCAGAATCCCGAATCCAATCCATGAAAGCACTCATACTGGTTGATCTCCAAAACGACTTTCTTCCCGGCGGCGCGCTGGCAGTGCCGGACGGCGATAAAGCCATCTCGGTTGCGAACGGATTGCAGCATGTGTTTCCGCTGGTGGTCGCAACACAGGATTGGCATCCGGCAGACCACGGTAGCTTTGCGGCAAATCACCCGGGGAAGAAGATATTTGAGCAAGGTGAACTGAACGGTTTGCCACAGACGCTCTGGCCAGTGCATTGCGTTCAGAACACGAAAGGTGCGGAGCTGGCGCCAGAACTGAATCGCGATCGCATCTCCAAGGTATTTCCCAAGGGCACAGACCGCGGCATCGACAGCTACAGCGGTTTCTTCGATAACGGACATCGCAAATCCACGGGCTTGGGCGAATGGTTGAAGACGAAGGGCGTCACAGACGTCTTCGTCTGCGGTCTCGCGACAGACTATTGCGTAAAGTTCACAGCTCTCGACGCCGCAAGGATGGGATTTAAGACGCACTTCATCGAGGACGCGAGCCGCGGCGTGAATCTTCAGCCCAATGACGTGGACAATGCCGTTGAAGAAATGAAGCTGGCGGGAGTTGCCGTTGTGAAAAGTGCGGATCTGCTCCGAGCCGGAGGTCAAGCATGAACCGAGTGATTACTGCTCCGGACCGGCTGCCAGACGCATTCGATAACACAACCGTGTTTCTCGCGGGATCGATTGACGACGGAACTGCGGTCAATTGGCAAAGGCAATTCATCGAGGCATTGCAGGCTGATGATCTGACGATTTTGAATCCTCGCCGAAATCACTGGGGTTCCAACGTGGCACAATCATCCGAGATTCCGGAGTTTCGCGACCAAGTTAAATGGGAGCTTGCGGGATTGGAACGAGCCAACCTGATTGCTCTCCATCTCGTGCCAGAATCCCGGGCCCCGGTTTCATTGATG
>JBQCEJ010000120.1:0-2981 GCA_051960355.1 Verrucomicrobiota bacterium
CGGGAAAATTCTCTCACGTTTTGATTGATGAACGGGCGCATCCGGCCTTGCAGGACGCGGCGCTGCTGCTCGATTGTCCAATCCTGAACTTCAAGCACCGCGATCCGAGCGATTTCGCCGGAACCGTGGCGCGTTGCGGAGCGCAGGCGAGAATGGTTGTTCTGACCGACGGACTTTTCGCGCACAACAGTTCGGTTGCTCCGCTCAAGGCTTACCTGAAAATTCTCCCGCGCGATGGTTTGATTGTAGTCGATGATGCCCACGGCGCAGGTGTTCTAGGCAAAACCGGGAAAGGCACAATCGAGCTGGAAGGTGTGAGCCGAAGCCGCGTGATTCAATGTCTCACACTGAGCAAAGCGTTCGGCGCGCACGGTGGCGCAGTGCTGGGCTCACGCGCTTTGCGCCAGCGCATTTTGGATCGCAGTCGAATGTTCATCGGCAGCACGCCAATGGCTTTACCTCTGGCCAGCGCGGCTCTCGAAGCTGTGAAACTTTTGAGATCCGATCGAAGTTTCCGCCGTCGCTTGTTTGCGAATGTGGCTTACGTGAAAACTGCTCTCCGCAAAGCCGGATACGCATTGCCTGAAATCGATAGCCCGATGATTCCGATCGAACTGGAAAGTAAAAAGCAGATTACCGATTTGAAACGGAAGCTTCTCGCGGCTGGAATTTACCCGCCGTTCCTCAATTATCCCGGCAGTCCCGCCAACGGCTACTTCCGTTTCATCGTCTCCAGCGAGCATCGCCGGGAACAATTGGACAGCTTGATCGCCATTCTGAAGCCGCAGCGGCAGTCCTAAATCTTCCGCGCCAGTCTTTTCGGATTCTTCGTTCAGCGGCAGATACACACTTCCATTTCACATCTGCCTTTGTCTGGACCGACTTGACTCAGATCAAACTCGGCCAATCCGCGACTTGTCAGCATTCCCATTTCGAGCAACAATCCCGCCCGAAATGAAAAAGAATTCGGCCAAATCCGTTAAATCCTCCAGAGCTTCCGCCTCCATGCGCCCCTTCTCCAGCATCTTGCTGGATGGCCCCGAACGCGCCGCTGCACGCGCCATGCTTTATCCTGTCGGCTTCAAGGAAGAAGATTTTTCCAAGCCCATCATCGGCATCGCGTCCACCTGGAGCAACGTCACGCCGTGCAACATGCACATCGATAAACTCGCGCTCGAAGCCGAAAAAGGCGCGAACGAAGGCGGCGGCAAGGCGATCATTTTCAATACCATCACCATCTCCGATGGCATTTCGATGGGCAGCGAAGGCATGAAGTATTCGCTCGTGTCGCGCGAAGTCATCGCCGACTCCATCGAAACTGTCGTGGGCTGCGGCGGCATGGACGGCTACGTCGCCATCGGCGGTTGCGACAAAAACATGCCCGGCGCGTTGATCTGCATCGCGCGCATGAACCGCCCTGCTGTGTTCGTCTATGGCGGCACGATTCTCCCGGGCTGCATCACGAACGCTGGGACAAATCCATCCGCGAAGCAGGTGGCCGAAGCGGTTGAAGAGGCGGCTCGCGGTGACGGTCGCCCTGCCGGCAAGAAATTGTTGGACGTCGTTTCCGTGTTCGAAGCCGTCGGCCAGCACGCTGCTGGCAAAATCGACGACGCGCAACTCAAGACCGTCGAGCAATGCGCCATTCCCGGCGCGGGATCGTGCGGCGGCATGTATACCGCTAACACCATGGCCAGCGCCATTGAAGCGCTCGGCATGAGCCTGCCCAACAGCTCCGCGCAAAACGCCGTTTCGCCGGCCAAGATGGACGATTGCCGCCGGGCCGGGGCCGCCGTCGTGAACATGTTGCGTCAAGGCATCAAGCCACTCGACATTCTCACGAAGAAAGCGTTCGAGAACGCCATCACCGTCGTCATCGCGCTCGGCGGTTCGACCAATGCCGTGTTGCATCTGCTCGCCATCGCGCACGCCGCGAAGGTGAAGCTGACCATTGACGACTTCACGCGCATCGGCAAACGCGTGCCCGTGCTCGCTGATCTTAAACCCAGCGGCAAACATCTCATGTCCGAACTCGTCGCCATCGGCGGCATCCGTCCGCTCATGAAGATGCTCCTCGACAAAGGATTGCTCCACGGCGATTGCCTCACCGTTACCGGCGAAACCATGGCCGAAACGCTCGCCAACGTGAAACCGTATCCCGCGTGGCAGACCATCATCCAGCCGTTCGACAATCCGATCAAGAAGGACAGCCACCTCGTGATCCTGCGCGGCAACCTCGCACCCGAAGGCGCCGTCGCGAAAATTTCCGGCAAGGAAGGATTGCACTTTGAGGGCAAAGCCATCGTGTTCGAAGGCGAAGAGAAAGCGCTTCAAGCCATTCTCAAGGGCACAGTGAAAGCTGGCCACGTTGTCGTGGTGCGCAGCGAAGGGCCGAAAGGCGGCCCGGGCATGCGCGAAATGCTCTCGCCCACCAGCGCCATCATGGGCAAAGGTCTCGGCAAGGAAGTCGCGCTCATCACCGACGGACGATTCAGCGGCGGCAGCCACGGCTTTGTGGTCGGCCACGTCACGCCCGAAGCTTACGTCGGCGGCCCGATTGCTCTCGTGAAGAACGGCGACCCCATTGTCATTGACGCCGAGAAGCGCGAGATCACGCTCGGAGTGAGCGCGACGGAATTGAAGAAGCGCAAAGCCGTGTGGAAACAACCCAAGCCCCGCTACACCCGCGGCGTGCTGGCGAAATACGCCGCGCACGTCACAAGCGCCAGCGAAGGCGCGGTCACGGATGCGGATTTGAAGTTGTGACGGATGCAAAACGAACTCGACATCGTCCGGGATGTTTCCACCCGATTGGACGGCGCGGAGATCGGCTACATGCTCACCGGTTCGATGGCGATGAACTATTACGCGCAGCCGCGCATGACCCGCGACATAGATGTCGTGGTCGCCTTGCGACCAGCCGATGCTGCCCGCGTGGTTCAAATGTTTAGCCCCGACTACTACGTCTCTCGTGAAGCGGT
>JBQCEJ010000121.1:0-3427 GCA_051960355.1 Verrucomicrobiota bacterium
TTGCCGTCCTGCTGCGGCGCCTCGTCTTTGCCGGGCAACTTGAGCAGTGAAATCAGGTCGGGATTATCGATCCGGAAAACCGGCCATTGATCCGCCACGTCCGGACGCATCATCACCGTCGCGAGCCATTCAATCGCAGGAATAATCTTCGGCTTTTTGTTCCAGCTCTTCCACGGTTCTGTATTGAGTGTTTGCTTCTCACGGATTTGCAGCAGCGAATTGCGGGCGAGCGAATCCAAAGGCTGATGACGGCCGTTGAAAACAATCGGCAATTCTCCAAACGCATTGTAAGCAAAACCGTGATCCGGCGTTGGGCGCAGCGTTCCCAGGAACCACGCCGCCATGAGCCCGGTCAGGACAACCGGCAGCCAGGTTTTCATGCCCAGCCGAGATGCGGATGCCGCGCTGGCCGGAACCGCGCCAACCGCGCCTGAGGCAACCGCGCCTGGGCGCTTCCGCTTGCCCAGAAATCCAACCAGGTGCATGAGAAATTGAATGACCAATCCGGCTCCAACCAGCGCGCAGCCGATATACGGCGTGAGCCAACCCGGATTGTGAACGACCTGCAAGGTGGACGAAGGCAGCCGCCCGGCTTCGCGCGCCATTTCGCCCGCGGCCATCTGATATTGATAAAACGTCAGGCCGGCATAGCGCAGCGGACTGTTCATGAAAATTTCCACCTCGCGGTTTTCACCGGTCTGCGGATTCTCCAATCGGACTCGGCTGCGAAAATCCTTGGGAATCTCCGTCCCGCGATACACAGCATGTTTCGCTTCCAACAGCGTCAGCGAAAACGGCGTGTATTCCCGCTTCGGCCGCAGTGTGAATGTGTATTTCTTTCCATTCACTTCAATCGATTGCGGCTCCTGCAGGCGCGCAGTGATCTTCTGCCCCATGGCCGAACCCATTTGCCCGGCAAAACTGTTGGCCAACGCCTCGCGCATGGTTTCATCCCCTGCCCAACCGGAAACAATCCATTCCCCGAGAGAGCCTTTCGGGCCGACGATTTCGACCAGCGCCGTCGGGACGTTTTTCTCATCCATTTTTTTGGATTCATGAACGCTGCGAAAATCAAAGCTGTTGGCGATTCCATTGGTGGTCAGCGGCGGGCCATTCTGCATCATTGGCGCCCGAAACGACGGTTCCGAGTTCTTCCAAAACTGCTTCACCCGCACAGCAAATGGCATCTGCGCGGTTTTGATTTCGCCGCCGTTCGCGAGCAGCTTTTCCGGCAGCAACACCTCTTCATCGCGAGTCGCATCGGAGCTGGTGACGAACGCCAGTTCGTAATCCATGGGACTTTCGGAATAGGACTTGGTTTCGCCTTGCGAAAAGCGCATCTGCGTTTCGCGCGAAAAAATATCCGTTGCGAGCTGGCCGACGAGCAGGAGAATGATTCCGCCATGCGCCAGATGAATGCCGATTTTTTTGACGGTGAATTGAAAACGAGCAATGTGCGCCGCGATCAAGTTGAGCAACAACAACGTGCCCAGCAGATAGCCGCCCGGCAGAATCATCGGAATTTTTTTCCCAAACATCGTAAACCCGATGACCAGCCACTGCTTGAAATAACGCGCCTGCGCGGTGTAAAGCCCTTCATCCGCTTGAGCCAGAGTGCCGACGAAAATGAGAATGATGCCGAACGCCAGCAGAACGACGGTCAGCCGGAGCGAGGTGAAAACTTTGAGCAGACGCTTAGGGGACATTTGAATATTTTGCCGATTGAATGAAATTTGTGAAAGCCTCTTTCTGCTCCCCAACGACCCCTTCATCGCCCATCAGTTTGTAAAACCACGTCTGCCCATTCTGCGGCACAATGACGCCTACGAGCCGAGATTTGTTTCCGGTTTTGGCGTCAACACCGGTCAGGTCGACAATCGACGCCTCACCGCCCGGAATTGCCAACGAGTTCACCTGCTTGGCCCATTCTTCCTCGGTCGTGATCGGAGCCAATCCCAACTGTCCGCGCCAGCGATTCACATTGGCTCTGGCACCGCCGCCTTCACCTTCCAACTGGCTGACGTTTACTTCGGCTTTGGTCCCGCTCGCGCCATCAATGAGGTATTTGGCAAACAAAAACTGTGACGGCGGAGCCTCGTGCCAGTCGTTTGGAACCGTCCAGATTTTTTGATTGGCAGCCGTAACCGTCGCATCGGACGACGCCACTGTCGCCGGTGGAACATCGAACGAGACCGACTTGAGAAATCGAAGGAACGCGGGCTTTTGCGCCGCAACAGAAGCGTCATCGCCGGTCATTTTGAAAAACCAACTGGTCGGCCCGCGTGTGATCATGGCCACCAGCATGCGACCACGAACTTTGCCCTCAAAAATTGGCTCTTCACTGGCGATATCAAACAGCTTGCCGGAGTCTGTTCCCACCGGGACGGTTTCCGCCTGTTGCTCGGCCTGCGCTTCGGTGGTCGTGGGCAGATGCATCTGCTGACGCCACATATTCACGAGGTCCAATTCGCGGCCAGTCGCCGGCAGAGGTATCGCCGAAACATCCACGCTTTGGCCGTCCTTGCCCTTTGCACTGAAACTGGCGGCGCGCATCTGGCTCAACGGCTTCTCTTCCCAACCTTCGGGCAGAACCCATTTCAAGCTCGGCGGCGCGGCATTGATCGCGGCGTGAGCGTCCATGGATTCCATGCCGCCCGCCGGATTGACGGCAGGTGTCACTGGTGCGGTGGCTTCTTTCGGGACCACCTGGACTTTGACCTCTTCACGGTCGCAACCGGTCATGGCCAGCAGCAGCAGACCGAGGCAAAAACAAACGGAGACGAATCGGGTTGCGCGCATAATTTTCAAACTGCCACAGCGGCGGGCAGTATTAAACAAAAGCACGCCAGGAAAACCCGGCGTGCTTGGCATTTAAAGGATTTCACTATTAGCCGACAGCCATGCCGAGCAAAAATTCAATATTGCTGCCGGTTTTCTTGAGCTTGTTGAGCATCAGTTCCATTGCTTCCACCGGCGGCACACCCGTGAGCGCACGGCGCAGGATGACCACCTTGTTGTATTCGTCCGGATGATAGAGCAACTCCTCTTTACGCGTGCCGGAGCGTTCGATGTTGATGGACGGAAATATGCGGCGGTCCACGAGCGCGCGGTCCAGATGCACTTCCATATTCCCGGTGCCTTTGAACTCTTCGAAAATGACTTCGTCCATTCGCGAACCCGTGTCCACCAGCGCGGTGGCGATAATTGTAAGCGATCCGCCTTCTTCGATGTTACGCGCCGCGCCGAAGAAACGCTTCGGTTTGTGCAATGCGTTGGCATCCACACCGCCGGAAAGAATCTTGCCGGAATGCGGCTGAACGGTGTTATACGCGCGGGCCAGACGAGTGATCGAATCCAGCAGGATGACCACGTCGCGCTTGTGTTCAACCATGCGCTTGGCCTTTTCGATCACCATTTCGGCCACCTG
>JBQCEJ010000122.1:0-17973 GCA_051960355.1 Verrucomicrobiota bacterium
CCGCCTCCGCCTCCGGCTTCCGTGGAGCCACCGCATGGTGCGCCTGCTGGAACACCGCTGCCCGAGACTCCCAGCAAGCCCGCTCAGCCGAAATTGCCTGGTCTGAGCAATCCAGCGCCAGCTCCGATCTAAACTAAGTAAATAACAGAATCACCGCAAAAGGTTCGACAGCTCACGCTGCCGGACCTTTTTTTATTTCTGATCAAGCCATAGGGCGCGCGCAGAATTGACTCGGCGCCCTCGGGTTCACTACGGTAGGCGGATGATTATTGCGCCTTCGCTGCTCGCGTCCGATTACGCCCGCTTCGGGAAGGAAGTCGTGCGGGCGAGCCGCGCCAAGGCGGATTGGTTGCATCTCGACATCATGGACGGCCATTTTGTGCCGAACATCTCGTTTGGCCCGGCAGTTGTTCAGCGGCTTCGACCTTTAACCCGGATGTTTTTCGATGTGCATCTGATGTGTTCCAAGCCGGAAATTCTGCTGGAACCCTTTGCCCGCGCGGGCGCCGACCAGATTTCAATTCACGTCGAACTGGGAGATCAGGTCACGCCGCTGCTCTGGAAAATCAAATCGCTCGGCAAAAAAGTGAGTCTGGCAATCAACCCGCCGACCGCCATCTCGCTCGTTCAACCCTATCTGGACCAGATTGATTCGCTTCTGATCATGACCGTGAATCCCGGCTTTGGCGGACAGGAGTTCATTTACGAGATGTTGCCAAAGATTCAACAGGCGGCGCAGTGGCGGCGCGAAAAGAATTTGGATTACCACATCTGTGTCGATGGTGGCGTGAATTTCAAAACCGCACCCGAATGCGCGCGCGCGGGCGCCGACGCGTTTGTGAGTGGTACCTCGCTTTTTGGCCAGCGAAATCTCGGGTCAGCCGTTAAAAAGATGCGCAAGCTGGTGGAAGCAACTCAATCTGGGGACGAACTGTCGTCCGCGGCAACCCACAACCTTCAATTACTCTAACTATGGGAGAGATCAAATTCGGAACGGACGGCTGGCGATCTGTGATCGCTGAGGATTTCACATTAGCGAACGTCGCGCGCGTGGCTCAAGCGACCGCGGATTTTTGGAATGCCAATCCGGTTTCCGGCACAGAGCGGAAGATCGTCGTCGGTTACGACCGGAGATTTTTCTCGGACCGTTTTGCCGAAACGACCGCCGAAGTTCTGGCGGCGAATGATTTCAGGGTTTGGCTCACGCCGGAGCCGACGCCAACGCCTGCGGTGTCGTTCGCCGTCAAGCAACAGAACGCCATTGGCGGAGTCATGATCACCGCCAGCCGCAATCCGCCGGCGTTCAACGGTTTCAAGTTGAAATCGTTCTACGGCGGTTCCAGTGATTCTGAAACCTGCCAACGCATCGAAGCATTTCTGGACAAGAATCCGGTCCGCACTCAACCGCTGGCAACTGCGCTGAAAACCAAACAGGTTCAGATCAAAGACATTCGTCCTGCGCATTACGCCGCGATCAAGAAACTGGTTGATTTCAAACTGATCGCGAAATCCAAGCTGCGGTTTGCTCATGAAGCCTTGTATGGCGTGGGCGCCGGTTGTTTTGAACAGTTGCTGGCGGGCACAAGCTGCCAGGTCACCACGCTGAACGGAAAGCATGACCCGCTGTTTGGCGGAATCAATCCGGAGCCGATCGAAAAAAATTACGGGCGCAGTGCCGCTTATCTGAAAAAGCATCCGCACGATATCTGTCTTGTGACCGATGGCGACGCGGATCGAGTCGGCGGGATGGACGGACGCGGAAACTATCTTTCGACGCACCAGATCATCTGCCTGTTGCTGCGGCATTTGATCTTTAATCGTCAGGGCAGGGGACGCGTGGTCAAAGCGCTGACCACGACCGCGATGGTGGACAAAATCTGCGCTGCGAATGGCTTGGAACTCGTGGAGACCGGTGTCGGTTTCAAATACATCTGCGCTGAAATGCTCAAAGGCAATGTGCTGTTGGGTGCGGAGGAAAGCGGCGGCATTGGTTTCCCTGGCCACATTCCGGAGCGCGATGGGATTGCTGCCGGCTTGTTTCTGTTGGAGATGCTGGCGATGGAAAAGTGTTCCGTGAACAAGCTGATTGGGAATTTGGAAAAGGAGTTTGGGCCGCATCGTTATGGCCGAATTGATACTCATTTTCCGTTGGAGAAGCGCAGTGCCCTCATGGAGTTTTTGAAACAGAATCCGCCGGCCAAACTGCTGCGCTCGCCCTTGGCCGAAGTGAAGAGTTACGACGGTGTCAAATTCGTGGCGCAAGACAGTTCCTGGTTGATGCTGCGCGGCTCCGGCACGGAACCGATTCTGCGGATTTACGCCGAAGCGAGCTCGGACGCTGACGTCCAGAAGCTCTTGAAACTCGGCGTGGCGTTGACCAAGCAAGTCTGAGCGAATCCGAAGCTCTCGCCGGACTTGCGTCGCGTTGTTTTTCAATGCGGGTCAACTCTGGTGCTGCTCAGGTTGAACTCGCGCCAATCCGAACGTGAGTTCCGCAGCGAATGGCTCTAGGCAGTTTCGGATCAGGTCTTCCAATCTGAACTGAAAAACGGATCGCACTATTCCCACGCATTCGGACGCAAGTCTCTTCAGGGGTGCAACTTACCCGCTAGCCTCACAGGCGCGCACCCGCGCGTTTTCACCTGTCAGACAAACCACGACATCAGAATCAGACGTCAGCCGATTTTAGGAAAACGCTGCCTGGGTAAGTCTTTTGCTCGAAGCGTGCGCATGATGTCGCGCTCGTTTTGAAAACAACTTTTAACCAGTTAAGACGAGCAAAGCTATTAACCCGATTTTGCCACCTCATTCGGCCGATCCCTGGATGATTTTCCACGGCGGTTTTTATTATTACTGCGAGAGCAGGAATAAGCGGCACCTCTACATTCGTCGTGCTCGCACCATTGCCAGCATCGGTGACGATCCCGGCGTTTGTGTCTGGACCGCGCCGAGTCGGGGTGGCAACTGTGACAATCTTTGGGCTCCAGAACTTCACCTGATCGATGGTCGCTGGTTCATCTATTACGCGGCTGACGATGGCCAGAATGAAAATCACCGCATGTGGGTCATCGAAGCGACCGGTCGCGATCCGCTGGGCAAATACGAATGCCGCGGCCAGCTTCAGACCGGCGGTTGGGCGATTGACGGCACGGTACTGACACTCGATGACAGCCAGCGCTTTTTTATCTGGTCCGGTTGGCCCGGAAAGAAAGATGGGTTGCAGAATATCTACATCGCGCCGATGCGCGATCCCGTCACTGTGTCGGGTCCGCGGGTGCTGATTGCCGCGCCCGACCAACGCTGGGAGCAGGTGGCGATGCCGATTTGCGAAGGGCCGCAAGTGCTCAAGCGCAACGGCGACATTTTCATCGTTTATTCCGCGAGTGGCAGTTGGACGCCTGATTACTGTCTGGGCCTGCTGCATAACAACACCGGCAACCTGCTCAATCCCTCGAACTGGCGAAAGCACGGTCCCGTGTTCAAGCGAACCGATCAGGTCTGGGGCGTCGGTCACTGCTCGTTTGTGAAGTCGCTCTGCCAGACGGAGGACTGGATCGTTTATCACTCCAAATCCAGCCAGAAACACGGTTGGACAGATCGCGATGTCCACGCCAAGCGTTTTGCCTGGAGCAGCGATGGTTTTCCCGATTTTGGAGAACCGCTGCCACGCACAGCTCCGCTGACGCCTCCCGGTAAAACCCGTTCTGTCCCAATGGCCGCCTGAATTCATAACCATTTTCCGTTTCCATATATCAATAATGAAAAAAGTTTTCTCACGTCGTAATGCTCTGTGGGCCTTTCAGGCTGTGTTTGTCGTCAGTGTCGGAATGCTTCTCGGCGCGTTGTGGCGCATGGGCGTTCCCGAAACCAAGGCAGCGATCTCGACCGATACCACCGCGGTAAAAGTTACGATGCGCCGTGAAGGCAAGGTCACCCGGGTTTTCGTCCAAAACGATGAACGCTCGGAGATCACGATGACCTTCGACTTCAATCTGGTGAATATGAAGAGCGACGTGAACTTTCCTTTCAGCGCCAGCTTTCCGCCTGGTGAAACCCAGGCGTTTACCTTGTCGCCGGACGCGCCGGATCGGGCTTGGGAGTATTCCTACACGAATTATTTCAAACTCGGCAGCATGGTTGCGGTGCCAGACGATTACGTCTATTCACTGCCGTATGCCCCGGGCGGTGTTCATCGGGTGACACAGGGTTACAACGGCAGCTTCAGCCACAAGGGATCCAACCGTTACGCGATCGACTGGCAAATGCCCGAGGGAACTCCGGTTTATGCGGCGCGCGGCGGGCTTGTCGTCAAAGTGAAGGACGATTCCAATACTGGTGGTGCGGGAATGCAGTATGACCGATTTAACAATTACGTGCTGATCCGTCACGATGACGGCACGCTCGGTCACTACTGCCATCTCAAGCAGGGCGGTGTGAAAGTTTCACCTGGCCAAAGAGTGACGACCGGACAACCCATTGCGCTCTCCGGAAATACCGGATTCTCAAGCGGCGCTCACCTGCATTTTTGTGTGTTCAAAACCTTGAATGGCCGCGAGCGCGAAAGTCTGCCCGTTCAATTCAAAGATTCCACGGGTCAGCCGGTGGAATTGGTGGAAGGCCGCAGGTATAAAGCGGGCGAAACCCAGCAGGCCATGTCCACCGCCCAGGTGGAAACGGTGGTCCGCTGATCTAAATTGCTCCGGTAAGTTTAGCATCAACGCCTGTTGAGAGCAGCACGTGCAATCAACAGGCGTTGAGGAGCTTTTCAAGAGATCACGGATTGCCGCCGCCCGAATTGTTGTTCGTGCTCGTTTGGGAGCCGGACTGGGAACCTGTTTCGCCTGCGCTTCCACCCATGCCTTCACTGCTGCTCGGCGCGTTGCTGGTGGCGCCGGAGCTTGAGCCTCCCGGTGTGGTTGCTCCGCCCTGGTTGGTCTGCATCTGTTCCGACGGCGTCGTGCTCTGGTTGTAGTTCGTGCTGGCGCTCGTTCCAGTGCCGCGACCAGTGTCGTAGGTGTCACCCGTTCCGCCTTTGTTGCAGCCCACGAGAACGAGGGCTGTGCCTGCCAATAAGATAATTTTTTTCATGACTGATTCCTTTGTTTGTTTCCTTTCACTTCACAGTGTGCTTCCAGCCTAAGCTGGCGCGACTGCCTTACAACCGGGTGATACACCGCATTCGCTCCGGAGAATTGCCCCAGATTGTCCAGGCGGATCACCGGACTTTGAGGCCGCCAAGCCACGCGCTTTTTATGTTGGGATGGAAGTTCAGCGTGGTGATTCCATCCTCCGCTTCAATGATCACGGAATGGAAGGTTGATGCGTTCGGCGTTTCCTCAAGGAGTATCCGGATTGGCTCCACGACTTCGTGTTTGAGCGTTTCGGTTCCCGCGCCGCGGATTTCAATACGGTCATTGCAGTCGTCCCGCTTGCCGAAGTCCATTCGATCAAATGCGACCTGATTGGCCAGTTCCACTCTGGCGCCATTCGATTGGACTTTCTGAATCGTGACCGTTCCGCCGCGGGCATTTTCGGTGACGCGCTGGCAGAAGGGCCCCCAGTCCTGAGCTTGCACTTCCTGCATGATGAAGCCTTTGTTTGGAGTTGAATAACGCAGATTCGGTTAACGCGGTTGGCTGATTACCCCGTTGGGCTGGTTCAGCAACTGATTGCGAGTCTCGCGGTTAAGCTCGTTCATTTGGTTCACGACGGAGCGGTTAACACCCTGTTTTACCAAGTAGTCTTGCTGTTCCTGCGTCAGATCGAAAACCTGACCGGTCGATTGCAGCCGGGTGATCATTTGCTGGTCCGTGAGTCCCGCTTTTTGCATGGCTACCACTTCGTCCAGTGTCACGAATCCATCGTTGTTGATATCCGCACTCGTGGCGTTCAAGGCCTCCTGTGCCGTGGCCGGGGTGGTTTGCGCGGTCTTGGTTGCGGTTTCCGCGCCGGACTTATCGTGGCCTGTAATGCGGTCGCTGTTCGCGCCGATCACATAGCCGCCGCCGGCTCCCAGGGCACCGCCCAGAATTGCGCCTAAAGCCCGGTGTTCGCTGCCGCCAATGGCCGCGCCGGCAGCGGCACCGCCGAGTCCGCCGATGACCGCGCCCTGTTGTTTTGGTTCTCCAGGCAGATTGGAACAGCCAGTGTTCAAAATTAGGGCGGCAATCGGAGCCATGAGAATGCTGCTGATAATACGTGAGTTAATCATAATAAATTAAATTTGTTTGTAGCTTTGGTTTCCGGCTCCTTTTTGCTGAGCCGTTTGCAAACGTCGTCCGTGTTTTCCCCGGTTTAAATGGGGTGAATCACTAGATATTTGGTAGGGGAGGACGCCGTTCAGACGAGGTTTCCGAGGGGGAAAGGGTTCGCGCCGGGGCTCAAGAGCGGCAGCGATTTGACTTTAGCCGGCGGATTCTTCCTGGCGCAGAGTCGCTGCCAGGCGGGCCTGTTTGGCGCGTTCTGCCGCAGCTTTCTGTTGTGCCAGGCAGTCTTCGCAAATTCCATGCGAGGTGGGGGTATCAAAACCTTGCTGCATGAAATCTTCAAGAGGCATCCAGTGACCTTGATGGTCAATCCGGCGGCACCACGCGCAGACTTTGAGAAAGGCCTCCAGGTATTTCACACGTTCCAGCACGCGCCGGGTGGATCGCATTACCAGAAACCAAATGGCGAAAACAAACAGGATGGAAACAATCGACGGGTGAAATCTGGAAACAAAAGGATGATCTCCCAGGACCAGTGCAGACAGCCCAAAATGATCGTCCAGCCAGCACAGCCCAATGATCGCCAGGAATCCAAGACTCTGATAACGCAGGATTTTCGGTGGCGCCTGTTCTTCCATCCGAACAACAATGTCTTTTGATGTTTTAATCTTCGGCTCCTGTTCGCGTGCTTTGTTTAGTTGTTAGTGGTTGCGGTTGTGTTTATTGGACCGCATTTCATGTGCCGCGAAATCCTGTCTGGTACGACGTCATCGTTAAACCTTCCCTGTGCGGAAAAATTATTTTTCGACTGACGAAAAATGCTCGGGAAACGGCTTTCTGTTTGCCTGTGTTTGAAAAATAAAATCTGCGGCGCGACGCGTTGTATTCGCAAAGCTTGGAATCGTCTGGAAAGCAGTCTCGTAACGAGACACGTGTTGACACGCTTCAGGTCCAGGTCGGACAGGTAAGAAGTGCGGAAATGGCGCAGCGGTTTTGAAGTGGCCGCGCCGTTGAACAAAGAAGAGCCCGATCAGCGCAACAGGAACTGGTTGGTGGTCATCTCGCCGACGATCACTTTTTCGTCCGGTTTCGCATAACCCAGACGTTCCCGCGCCAACCGTTCCAAAGCCTTCACGTCATAGCGCAGCGCGTCGATGGACGTTTTCAGTTCTTTGGAAAGTTGTTCCTGCTTTTGCTTTTCCTCTTCGAGGCGGAGAATCTCCCGTCGCATCCGTTCGTTCTGTTTGATGAGCGGCAGATACCAGACGGCGACGCCCGCCACGCCGGCGAGCAAAAGCAGGAACATCACTGCTTTCGTGAGTTTGCCCCAAATGCCTAGATCGACGTTCATAGTGTGGAGTAGATCATGGCCGGGAATGAGGCGGAAGCAGATAAGTTCATTTCGCGAATCTCTTCCAGAATTGCAATTGACCATTCGGGCCGAACGTCAGCCGAAGGTAGTAATCCGGTGAATCGATATAAGCCGGCATCGGCGGTGTGGCATACCAGTACGGATAATTTCCGTAGCCATACGCCGGATACGTGAATGTGGAGCCGCGGCGAGTGAGCCACTCGGCAACCACCGTGCCATCCTGCAGTCGCGCCTGCTTGTCTGGTGGACCGAGTTCCGTGACAGCATTGTCGAAGGTGTAGTTCCCGACGCGGCTGGCCCAGTTGATCCTGGGCGTGGCGCAGCCTGAAATGAGAATCACGGCCGCAAGCCAGAACAGCCAGCGACCGGAGCGCAGGGCGGAGAACACAGCTGCATTCATATCCAATCTTAAACTGGCGACCAGTGAACGCAACCGGTCCCGAGATGTCAATTGTCCGCAGCCGTAAATGGTTTTTGTTGAACGCGATCGCTTTCAACTATATATCAAGAACTCGAATGATTAAGGCATTCCTCCTGATTTTTTTTCCGGTTCAAACTTGGGAACAGATTGCGGCAATTCAGCGCAAACCAGCAGTTGTGATGATGTTCCATCTGCTGCCTTTGCTGGTCCTGTCCACGGCTGCCGAGTGTTTCGGTCTCGTTCATTGGGGTAGAATGCGCGGGGAAATTGCCTACCTGGTTCGCTTTCCGGTATCGCATGCGGTTGTGTTTGGGGTTGGACGCATTCTGCTGTCGCTTCTCACAGTTCTGCTGCTGACGCGGCTCATCAAAGCTCTTGGCGAAACCTTCCATGGACGACATTCCTTTCAACAGGTGTTCACCGTCGCAGCGTATGGTTTGAGCCCATTGTTTCTGCTGCAGGCGCTCAATGCCATTCCCGTCCTCTCACCGTGGCTGACGTGGATCGTCGGAGTATTCCTTTCCGCCTCGGTTCTGTATTCTGGTTTGCCGATCATCATGAAGCCCGATCCACCGCACGCCTTGGGGCTGTATCTCATGACCTGTCTCTTGATGACGATCGTCACTGGTCTGATCTCGTTTTTGACGGTCTGGTATGTGCAAGGCAAGTTTGAAGGCATCGACAGCCTTGTCGCTGGCATCGGCGCGCATCTTCCGTTTTGATTTGGCCGGGAGGCTTTGCAGTGGCCTCAACTCGAGCGATCTCTATCTCTATGATTACTGAAACCGAAGCAGCGATTCTCCAATCCCTTGGCGAACTGGACGCAGCGGTGAAATCCATGCCGACGGCAGTGCCGAAGCCAAACCTGCTCGTGCTCTTCACGCGATTGGATGAACTGACCGCGCAGTTGCCACCGACCACCGCGCCAGAGTTGCTGCATTATCTCCACAAGAAAAGCTACGAAAAGGCGCGCCTCTGGCTGGAAGATCGTCACGCGGAAATTGCCCGGGGCGGATGTCGCAACGATTGAGCTTACGTTCCGCAACAGTTCCCAGAGATTTTGTGATGTTCGACGAAACTATAGCCGCGATTGCCACGCCGATCGGCGAAGGCGGGCTTGCGGTGATTCGCATCTCAGGGCCGCGTGCGTTTGAAATCGCGGACAAATGCTTTGTGCCGACGGGCAAGTCTTCGCGCAAACCTTCCGCCGCGCCAACTCACACGATTCATTTCGGTCACATCGTTCGGAACGGCCAGATTGTTGATGAAGTGTTGGTCGCGGTTCTGCGCGCGCCACGCACTTTCACGCGCGAGGATATCGTCGAGATTACCTGTCACGGCGGAATTCTGCCGGCCAAGACGGTCCTGGACACTGTGCTGGAATCCGGCGCGCGCCTGGCCCAGCCGGGAGAATTTACCCGGCGCGCTTTTCTGAACGGTCGCATTGATCTCGCCCAGGCGGAAGCCGTTGCCGACGTGATCCATTCGCGCACGGAACTGGCTTTGCGCGCCGCCAATGAGCAACTCGCCGGCAAACTTTCCCAGCGCATCAATGAACTCCGCGACGAGTTGATCAAGACGCTCGCGCACGTCGAGGCGCACATCGATTTCCCGGACGAAGACATCGCGCCCGAAACCAAAAGCCAATTGCTCGCGCGACTGGATCGCGGTGTTGAGTTCATGCAACAGCTGTTGAAAACCGCCGACGAAGGCCAGATTCTACGCCGCGGCATCCGCGCTGCAATTATTGGAAGACCCAACGCCGGCAAATCGAGTTTGTTGAATCAACTGCTCGGGCATGATCGCGCCATCGTTTCGCCGATTCCAGGCACGACTCGCGACACCATCGAAGAAACGGCGAATATCCGGGGGCTGCCCGTCGTATTCATCGACACCGCCGGTCTGCGGGAATCGCGCGATGAAATAGAAGTCGAAGGCATTCGCCGCAGTCGCAAGACATTGGAAAGCGCGGAATTCATTCTGCACGTGCTGGATCGTTCCGAACCTTTCGTTGAAGCGGATCAGAACTACCTTGATGAATTCGCCGGGAAAAAGCGTATTCTGGTTCGCAATAAAATGGATTTGCCGATGCAGTTGAATTTGCCCGCTGAGTTGGATCGGCAGGCTGTGGACGTCTGTTGTCTGAGCGGCAAAGGCATTGAGACGCTGAAAGAGGCGATCAAGCAACTCGTCTGGGCCGGCGAGATCAAATCCGAAATGTTGCAGGTCATGATCAATTCCCGCCATCAGGACGCGCTCAAACGCGCGCGCGCCGCGACGGAGCAAACAATCGCAGCCTTGCGCTCCGGCCAAACGCTTGAACTCGCGGCGATGGACCTGCGAATTGCCGTGAATGCCGTTGGTGAAATCGTTGGCAAGACGAGCACGGAAGATTTGCTGGACATGATCTTCAGCCAGTTTTGCATCGGAAAATAAGCGCTTCCGACCGCCACGCGAACTCATCTGCCGCAGGAATTTCTGATTGCAGGTCGAATGCTCAGATCAGCGTTGCAAAGCGATGTCACCGGTCAGAACTGAGTCCAACCGCAACTCGGGCAGGCGCGCCTCATTATCCAGTTTGCCGTAGTCCAGCTTGATCACGCGATCGGCGACATGGAAATACTTGTCGTCATGTGAAATCACGAGAACCGTTTTCCCGCGGCGTTTCAGTTCCGGCAACAACTGCGTGTAGAAGACGTTTTTGAAATGCGGATCCTGATCGGCCGCCCATTCATCAAACAGATAAAATGGCCGGTCTTCCAGATACGCCGTCAACAGCGCCAGTCGCTTGCGTTGTCCTTGCGAGACGGACGTGGTGGAAAGCGCGCCGTCTTTCACCTTCACCTTGTGGCTCAGATGCAGTTGCTCCAAGTATTCTCCCGCCTGCTCGTCCAGATCGCTTGAACGCAGGCCGCGCAGATTGTTGAACAAGTAAAAATCCGAGAAAACGGCCGAGAAGAGCTGGCGATAATCATCGCGGTTTTCATCAGTGATAACCTTGCCATCGAGCCGAATATGGCCGGATTCTGGCGCGTAGAGACCGCTGATGATCTTGGCCAGACTGGATTTGCCGCTGCCATTGCCGCCGACGAGAAAGACGAGTTCGCCGCGATTGAAGCGCAGGTTAATCGGGCCCAAAGTGAAGTGACTGTCGTCTTTTTCATGACGATAAGTATGGGTGACGTCCCCCAGTTCGAGCCGGTTAAACCCAGGAAAGACTTCGGGCCGATCGAGCAGGCAATTCTCGGTGGCGTGTTGCGCGAGTGAAATGCCAAGGCTGTCGATCTTTTCCAAGGCCACATTCGCCCGCCCAAAAAGTGAGATGCTGGTCATCGCTCCAGCCAACGGCCCCATGAGATACAGCGTTGTCACCACATAACCCGTAAGCGTCTGCGGTGTCATTGACACGAGCTTCGGGAGGAGGAATAGGATCAATCCGATCAGCGCGAAATAGAGCAGGTGAGTCCAGTTCTGCGACGCCACAAACCGGAGTTCGGCCGCGACGGTGTGCCGTTGATAGGTTTCGGTTGCGGTATGAATATCCTGCGAAAGAAACGCGCTGCGCCGATGGCGATGCAGTTTCAATTCCTTGATCCCTTCTGTCAGCGCACGGAAGTGTCCATACAGAACGTCGCCTTCTTCACGCGCGAAATGCAAGTGACGAAACGCGCTGGCGACAATCAGGCGATAGCCAATTCCGCCCAGCAGAATCAACACTCCCGTGGCGGCGAGAACCTGCCAGGAAAGCCAGCCAAGATACACCGCGCCGCCCAGCAGAATGGCGCCGTTGACGGCCACGAACGGACTTGCCAGCAACGCCTGCGTGATGTTGTTCACGTCATCGGTCAGTGCCACCAGCACGCGAGCGGCGCCGATTTCTTCCAACTGCCGCAGGGGAACGCTGAGGATGTTCCGAATCAAGTCGCGACGCAGATCCGCAATCACGCCTTGCGAGAACTTGGCCAGCAGCGCCTGCGAGAAAAAGTTGGTGATGATTTTCCCCAGGCCAACGGCGATAAAGGCCCACATCAACAGCGGTCCGTGCGCTTTGGCGTTGGTCAGTGCCGAATTGACCAGCGCGATCAGGCCCGCGTTGCACGCCCCGCTCAGGAGCGCGGTCAACGTGGTGATCACCATCATGCCGCGACAGGTGCGCCAGACAAATTTCAATAGGTTCATGCAGTTATCAATTCCGAGGTCGTTTGGGGGTTCGTGGGCTGAGTTTCGGACAGCAATGCCGCCATTTGTTCAGCCAGGTGTTTTACGTTGGGTTCCACGAAGATGTCCTCATGCGAACCGGGAATGTGTTTGATCTGGACGCCGCCGCGCACCAGATCGCCCCAGCAGAAATCATCCGCCAGTGAGCAGAGCAAAGGCTGGCCACGAGTCCGGATCAAAGTGACGGGGCCATCGTACGGCTTCTCCACGTGATTGGTCAGGGCGCGCAGATGAATTTCCCAGAACTTCAATTCGTGTTCCGGGAAATAGGCCGGGTCGATCACTTCTTCCAGATCCACGCTGTTTCCCGAGCCGTTCTGCTGCTTGAATTTGCCAAGCAGCTTGCGACTCAGAATCCGCGCTTTGCGAATCACAAACCGGCGGCGTTCTTCGGCCGTTTGCTTTTGAAAATCCTGCAGCCAGTACCAGGCATTGCGAGTGAACCGAAACGGGAACTGCGGCTGCCACCATCTGACCCTTTCATAGCCAGCATTGGACGGGAACGCATCGATCAACGCCACCATGGCTACGGATTCGCCTTGTTCCCTGAGTTGGCGCGCCATTTCGTAAGCGATGTTGCCGCCGAGACAATAGCCGCCCAGATAGTAGGGGCCGTGCGGTTGAAATGCGCGAACCTCGGAAACATAATACCGCGCCATCTCTTCAATGCTGTCGTATTCATCCAGACCGATCTGGCCGCGCGATTTGATTCCATAGATCGGCTGGTCGGCTGAAAGATGTTTCGCGAGATTGGCGTAGCCCCAGAGGACATCGCCGCCCACACCGTGCGCCAGAAAGAGCGGAGGACGAGAGCCGTTTGCCTGGACCGCGACGAGCGGTGAGCGCGAAGACGATTGCTGATCTTCTTCCAAAACGCGCGCCAGCTCTTCGATCGTGGGTGATTGAAAAATCGTCACCAGCGGCAGTTTGCGGCCAGTCAGTTTTTCCAACTCCGCAAACAAGCGCACCGCGAGCAATGAATGTCCGCCGAGATCGAAGAAGCTCGCGTTGCGTCCCACGCCTTCGACGTGCAGCAGCTGCTCGAACATCGCGCAAAGCTGGCGCTCGGTTTCAGTGCGCGGTGGTTTATCTCCGGCCTGGCCTGCCGCACGGCGCGACGCGCGACGCTCGATGGCCTGATGGATTTTCTCCGGGTGATCGGCTTCGATCGCGATGGTTCGGAAACGGGAAAACGCGTTTGCTGGATTGAGCTGCGGTCGGAGGTTTTGCCGACTGCCGGCGATCAAACCTGGTGCTGGCTTTTCTGTCAGACCGTCCAGATTACGCCTGCTGCGCCGTCCGGATTCCGGCTTCGGGCTCTCTTCTTTAGCGGTCGGATTGAAACTCATCTTGGCGGCAAGCTGAGCGGAGAAGCGATAAATATATCCGCCGTTCAAGCCCTGTGAACAGGAGCCGCCGCTCTGATCGAGAAAATCGAACGCGGGCTTATTCTTGTCGCTGCGATTGAAATGCACATCGACCCAATCGAGCTTGCGCTCCAGCGCGAGTTTTCCCAGCCGGGCCAGAACCGCATGTTCCACTCCGCGCCCGAGAACGCGACAACTCAACAGGAACGTTTCGACTTGCAGCATCGCGCCTTCAGTCGAGCAGATCACGACTCCAACGAGACCATAATCACCGAAGCGATCGCGAACGGTGACGGTGAGAATATCCGAGTTCCTGGCCAGTTTTTGAATATCGCTTTCCGACCGGCGCAGGCTGGTGCAATTGAATTGATTCGTGCGATGCGTGAGTTGCGAGACGCGCGGCGCTTGCGCCGGAGACATCGGCTCGATGGCGATGTGCAACTGCAGGCTCGAAATGAAATCCGCAAGGCTCGTGACGCTGGTCCGCAGTTGGTCGCGCTGTTGGTTTTCGCGATACATTTCGCCGCGCTTACGATCTTCCGCTGTCAATTGCGCGTGATCGAATGCCCAGCAGTGTTGCAGGAAGTGCGGGATTTGCGCCGGATCCTCTGGAAGTTGAAGGGTCAAAACCTCCGGGCAATTGGCTTCGACCTCGGCGCATTCGACCGGGTTGTCATCCACGAAAATGAAGCTGTCCAGGCCGAGGTTCAGTTCCTGTGCGAGTGATTGAAGGTTCTGCGATTTCGGCAGCCAATTGGTTCGCCAGCCGATGAAATGTTCCGAACGCAGCGGCATGTCGAGCCGATGCGCAAACACTTCGCGCACATCTTCCTCGTTGTTCTTGCTGCAGATCGTCAGCAGCCGCCCGGCTTGATGCTGGGCTCGCATGAATTCTTGCAGCGCGTGTCGCGGCGCATCCAGGGAAATGCCCTTGGCGCCATCTTCGCCACAGACTCCCGACCAGAGCGTCTGATCGCAATCGAGGACAATGACCTTGGCGGACTGACGTTGCAGCACATGCCATTTGCGCATGATCATCGTGCCCAACGCCGCGAAGCCAACAGGCGTGTAAGGAACGCGGCCCAGTTCATCGCCGCTCGCGTCGTAATAATCTGAAACGGGATAAAACTTCAGCAACTCGCTGGCCGTAAGTAGTTGCACGCTGTTCAAGCCCTCGAGTTGTGACGCGATGAAACGTTCCACCGCGCCCATCGCTTGAGCTTGAATCGGATCGGCTGCCACGTGTTTGGAAGCCGGGCAGAAGAGAACCAGATACGGCGTTCCGCTGCGGTCCACCGCTGATTTGAGCGCGGCAACGAAATCCTGAGCCACTCGGTTCCGCTCCGCTTCATCCGCAGTTGGGGCTGCGCCGGTTTTGAACCAATCCTCCGGGCGAATCAAAAGAACATTCAGCCCGCGCGTGTTTACCGAGGTCAGGCTCGCCGGATCGAGCAGTTGCTGAAAAATCTGGTTGTACGGGGCGAACTCAACCTGCACCGTGAGGTTGAGTTCTTTCGCCCAATACTGCAACGAATCCTGTACGGGTTCCGCTGTGAAGGTCGAAGCGATCGCCACTGTGGACTTGGTCTCGCGACTGCGCGCCGCACGGGCCTGCGCTTCCAAGGGGGCGGTAATCTTGAACTCGGTTAGACGCGCAGTCGGTTTGGCAATCAGGTCGCCCAGGATTTGCTTGAAGGATTGAAGCAGCTGCTGAATGGTCGCCGCTTCAAACAAGTCCGTTTTGTATTCGCAACGGAACAGCAAACCATCCGCCGTCCATTCCGCTTCGAATCGCAGGTCCAGCAGCGCGGCTTCCAGATCCACACATAATGGAGTGACTTCCAAGCCTTCGCCGCGGAAGAGTTCGGTCGGGAAATTCTGCAGCAGCAGTGCGACGTTGTACAAAGGATTCTGGTTGCGCCGCCGTTCGGGATTGACTGCCTCGACAATTTTTTCGAACGGGCAATCCTGATGTTCCTGCGCCTGGAGCACGGCCGTTTTAACCGATTCCAGGAATTCCCGCGCGGTTTGATTCGGCGAAATGCGCGTGCGGATCGGCAGGAAGTTCATGAAACAGCCGATAACATTTTCCATCTCGCGATGATTCCGTCCGGCCACAACCGTGCCGATCACCATGTCGGCCTGATGCGTCCACTCCTTGAAAGTGATCGCCAGTGCGGAAGTCAGCATCACGAATGCGGTGCTGTTTTGCCGATGGCTGGCTTGAGTGATGGCGCGAGCCAGTTCATTGGACAGATGCAGACTTTCCCGGCCGGCTCGCGGCATCGATTGTCCGGGCTCGGGATGATCCATCGGCAGCGCGATGTAATCTGGAGCACTCTTGAGTTTCTCGCGCCAGAACGTGAGTTCCTTTTCCAGCGCAATGCCCTGCATGGATTGACGCTTCCAATGCGCGAAATCCGCGGACTGCAAGGAAAGCTCCGGCAGGCGCGGAGCCGGTTTGCCAGTCACGAACGCATTGTAAAAAGCTTCGAGCTCCTGAAACAGGATGGTGGTAGACCAGCCATCGGAGATGGTGTGATGCATCACCACCAGCAACACATGTTCAGTCGGATTCACCTGGGCGAGGTGAACGCGGGCGAGGGGGCCCGTGGCCAGATTGAACGGCCGTTGGGATTCTACTTTGAGCCATTCCTGAATGCGGGCTTCGCCATTCTCGTCGGGTGTGAGTTCAAGACGGTCGGTCTGAAGAACCACGGGTCCGGGGGGCGCAATTTTCTGCTTCAAAGCGCCGAGCTCGTAAACGAAGCGGGTTCGCAGCGCTTCATGACGGCGGAATATTTCCGCAAAGGCCTGTTCCAAAGCCGAGCGATTGAGGGCGCCGTTCAAACGCAAGGCCACGGCCACATTATACGCGTGATTGCCGGGTTCCAGTTGATCCAGAAACCAGAGCCGTTCCTGCACAAAAGACGTGGGCAGATCGCCATCGCGCGGAATCCGGTGCAGCGGCACGACTGGCAACTGGCTTTGCGTCCATTCACCGGACTCGAGGCCGTTCGCCAGCGCTTCGATCGTTGGCGCTTCAAACAGGCTGAACAACGGCAATTCGACTTTGCAGCTTTCACGGACGCGGGAAATCACCTGGATGGCGAGCAGTGAATCTCCGCCCAGCTCAAAAAAGTTGTCCCGAACGCCGGTGCGATTGAGCTGAAGCACTTCGCGCCAGATCGCGGCGAGTTGCTTTTCAACCGGCGTGCGCGGTGCCACAAACTCGGTTTCAGCTTGGCGCCGTTCCTGATCGGGTTCGGGCAACGCCTTGCGATCGACCTTGCCGTTGGGTGTCAATGGCAACGCTTTCAGGAAAACAAACGCTGCCGGAATCATGTATTCGGGCAGACGTTCACGTCCGAATTTACGCAAGGCATCGAGGCTCGGCGTGGTCTCTGTTTTTGGAACCAGATAGGCGACAAGCCGTTTGTTCCCGGCCGCATCTTCGCGCGCGATCACCAGCGCCTCACGCAAATCCGAGTGCTTGCGGAATGCGGATTCGATTTCACCCAGTTCAATCCGGAAGCCGCGGATCTTCACCTGATGATCCAGCCGCCCGAGGAATTCCAGATTCCCATCTGTTCGCCATAGGGCCAGATCGCCAGTGCGATAAAGACGCGTGCCGGCCTGGAACGGATTCGGCACGAACCTTTCCGCTGTCAATTCCGGTCGATGCAGGTAGCCGCGCGCCAGCTTTGCTCCGCCGATGTAAAGCTCGCCGGGAATGCCGATCGGCACCGGTTGGCGGTTGCTGTCGAGCAGGTAAACTTGTTCGTTGGCGAGCGGCCGGCCAATCGTAGCGGGCGCATTGGCTTCACGGAGCGTGAAGGTGGAATAGGTCGTGGTCTCGGACGGGCCGTAGAGATCGTAAACCTTGCGCGTTTGCGTCTCGGCGTAGATCTGGTTGACGATCGACGTGGCCAGCGGTTCACCGGCCAGATTGACAACACGCACCGAAGCGGGAACGCCTTTGACGCGGAGCAGTTCACGAATCGCCGACGGCACGGTATTGATCAAAGTGACTTCATTGGCGGCGGGCAGGCGCGGAAGCACCAGCGCGTTCTCCGCCAGAATTACGGTGCCGCCCCAGCTCAACGGCACGAACATTTCGAATATGGAAAGATCGAAACAGATCGAGGTGGACGCCAGCACGCCACTGATTTCTTCGGCGGTGAAAACTTCCTTGGCCCAACAGACGAGCGCGACGGCACTGCGATGTTCGATTGCGACGCCTTTGGGCTGGCCGGTCGAACCTGAAGTGTAAATCACATACGCGAGTTCGCTGGGCTGCACGCCGTTAAACGGATTGGCGCGGCTGAACGAGCGAATTTCCGGCCAGTCCGCATCAATGCAGATGACCTGAGCCTGCCCGGTGGGTTG
>JBQCEJ010000123.1:0-12531 GCA_051960355.1 Verrucomicrobiota bacterium
CCGGGCAGGTTGATATCCATCAACACCACCTCGGGCTTGTCCTGCGGCAAAGCTTTAAGCGCGTCTTCGGCGCTGGGATATTGGCTGATGCATTTGAATCCCTCGGCACGATCCAGCACCCGCGCCAACGTGGTGCGAAACTTGTCGCTGTCTTCAACAATGGAAACAGTTATTGGCATTGGTCACCTGTTCTGGATCGGCGTGGTGAGACGAACCACTGCGCCTTTTTCGGGCGCTGCGGCTATCGCAAATTTTCCGCCGACATCCTCCAATCGCTTGCGCATGTTTCGCAAGCCATTTCTGCCGGTTTTGGTTTCCATCCCGGCCAAGCCTTTCCCGTTGTCCTCAATCTCAAGCGTGAATTGATCCGGCTCCAGATTCAATCGCAGCCAGGCGGAAGTCGCGCCCGCATGCTTGACCACATTGTTTACCGCTTCTTTGGCGGCCAGAAAAACATTGTGCCGCACCTCGGGTGGAATGATCACCTTCGGCAATTCCGGCGGCACTTCAATCCGATAACGCAAACCCGCAATTTCAAAATATTCCTGCGCATACTTGCAGATGTAATTGACCAATCCGTCGAGCGTGTCGTTGGACGGATTCACCGCCCAGACGATCTCATCCAGCGCCTTGGTGGTCTCGCGGGCCGTCTCGTAAATCTGCTTGGCGTGCTCCTCCACGTCGTTCGGCGAGGCCTTGTCCGCTTCGGCCAGTTCCCCAAGCAAAGCCACCTGCATCAGGTTCGCGCCCAGTTGATCGTGCAGATCGCGCGCGATCCGGGCGCGTTCTTTTTCCAGGGCTTCGTGCTGTTTGAACAAGGCCACTTCCTGTTGCAGCTTTTGGGTGGAGAAATAGTGAACAATGCCGACCAGCAATGCGATCGTGACCAGGGACGCCACGGTCACAAACCACGGTTCCTTCCAGTAAGGTGGTTGAATCCGAATCTCCTGCACGGTGGCGATCGGATTCCAAATCCCGTCTTCGTTCGCGGCCGTCACTTCGAAAAGATAATTGCCCGGGGGTAATTTGCTGTAGCGCGCCTCGCGGATGTTGCCCACTTCGTTCCACTTCTCGTGTCCTTCCAGACGATAACGAAAGCGCGACTGCTCCGCCGCGCCCAGATTGAGACTGGTGTAGTGAATTTCCAGATGCTCCTTCCCGGGCGGCACGACGATGACCCGCGGCAAAACCGTTCGAAGCCGGTTGGTTGCTTGTTTTTCGCCTTCGATCACAATCGATTCAATGATGACCGGCGGTTGAAATGCGTTTTTCCGCAAGGTGGTGGGATCGATGGACACCAAACCCTTGGCAGTCGGAAACCACAGCGTCCCATTGGCGGCGCGGCAGGCAGCCGGTTGCGATCCTTGCGTGCACTCCCGCGTGGGCAATCCTTCGGCTTCACCGTAGGCGCGACACGAAACCTCGCTGGTCACGCCATTCGCGAAATCGTTGAGCGATTTTTTGGCAACGCGCATCAGTCCGGCATTCGAGCCGATCCAAAAATTCGCTTCGCCGTCTTCCAGCAGATAACCAATGCTGTTGCCGATCAACCCCTCGCTCGTGGTGTAATGAGTCCAGTGATCCTTGTAAAACCGGGCCAGTCCGCTGCCGCGCGTTCCCACCCAAAGAGCCCCATCGCGATCGGGATACATGCAGGAAAGGTCATCACTCGGCAATCCATCCGCCTTGTGCAGTGACGTGAAACGGCCGTCGAGCCAACGGCTCAGTCCCGTTCCCGTCGCCACCCAAAGCGTGCCGCTGCTGTCCTCGCAGATGGCCCGCACTTCGTTGCCCGCCAAGCCAACGTCCGTGCTGAAAAATGTCCAACCTTTCTCATCCACACGAGCGAGTCCCGTTTGGAAACCGATCCAAATGCCCCCTGCCCGATCCTGATACAGCGCGGAAACATTATTGGTGGCGGCGGTCTGCCGGGCTTGAAATTTTCCCTCTTCAAATTGGAAAAGCCGGAACGGCAATTGGCGCGGATCGCCATTGAACCAGGTGCCGGCCCAAACACGCTGGGACTGATCGACAAAGACCGATTTCACATCGCAATTCGGCGCAATACTCGGGTCCTGAACCATCTTGAACGTCCGCGTCGTTCCCGCGCGCCGGTAATCCACCCTGCTCTCTCCATTATAGCCAATCCACAATCCGCCCTCGCGATCCTCGCAGACGGATTGCACGACAAACCCTTCAGACTCCGCCAGCGTATGGAACACCTTCCGTTTCACGCGATTCAACCCGCCGCCATTCGTTCCGATCCACAAGTTGCCCTCGCGATCCATCATCACGGAGAGAATCGAAGGGTGCGATAATTCGCTTACCAGATGAACCACCTTCTTGTTCGGCTGAAACCAGTAAACACCGTCGCCGTATGTGCCGACGATCAGGTTGCCTTCCAGATCCTCGCACGCAGCAGAAACGGGTCTGGAGCCCCACGGATAAGAACCGAAATCTTTTTCACGTCGATCGCCCTTCCACTTCTGGACCCGTCCATCGGCCAGCCGCCAATAGCCGCCGCTTTGACTCGCGAGAATGAAATCTAACTGGCTGTTCACCGGCACCATTTGTTCCACCACGAATGCCGGGGAATTCGCCGGCGTCTTTTGCAGTGCCACCATGGCTTGATCCGTGCCGAGCCAAACGGGTCCGGATTTTTCCGCGATCACCGCCTTGCACCTCGCCGAAGCGAGATTCATCACTCCCGCGTTGTAACGCCCAAGCAGGCCGGTGTCCGTCTTCAGCACCCAAACCGTGCCGCTGGAATCCTCGCACATGGAATAACGTCCCCCGCCCGTTTCCTGGCCGAAATCGAAATTGCGAAGCTCGCCGTTTTTTCCAATCAACACCACGCCGCGCTCCGTTCCAACCCACAAGTCGCGGCTGCTGTCTTCGAATAAATGAAGCACGCGGCTGCTGTTCAATCCCGGCGTGTTCGACTCATCGAACAAGGTGAACTTCATTCCATCGAACCGTACCAAACCGTTCAACGTCCCGAGCCACAGATAACCGTCGTGCGTCTGCGCAATGGAAATCACCGAACTTTGCGGCAGTCCATCTTCGATGCCCCATGCATCCACGATGTAAGGCGAACCTTGGGAAGCCAGCACCCGTGACGCCTGGGCATTGCCGCAGAAAAGACTGCACAGGAGCAATCCTGCGAAAGCCATCACCAGACGATTCTTCGACATCTCAGAATTGTTCGGAAGAAACAGCCCTGAGTAAAGCGGTTTGATGCCGAGGTATACCGCAAACGGGTGAATCCTGACATTGCCCCGGTTCCCATTGCAGGAGGAGCGCGGCGTTTACGCCGCTTCAACATGCGCAAACCCGCAGGGCAAAGATTTCACACAATCAGAATGCGCATTGAAGCGACCTGAAGGTCGCGCTCCGGGCGCTGTGTCAGGATGCACCCACCGCAAACGCGCTCCGCGCGGTGCGATCCCGCAGCGTCACACAAATATGGGATGCCAATGCGGAAGTCATTTTGCCAGCCTACCCCTGTGAACCAGCTCAATCGACTGCTGTTGACGCTTTCCATCACTCTTTATTTGGGGCTCGCATTTGCCGCGCCGCCGAACGACGGCCCCCCGGAGCGCGCGACCTTCGGTCGGGCTGTGGGCGATTTATTTGCGCAAGATGATTTTGAGTCGCTGGAGCGGATGTCCAACGAGTTGAGGCAATCCAAAGCTCGGTTTGCCGAAGGCACATGGAAACTGGCCGAGTTTTACCGCGGCTGTGGCATCCCCCTGGGTTCCGGCAGTCAGGGATTTGAAGCTGCGGAACAACAGGTCCAAAAGTGGCGCAAACAATTCACCAACTCAGTCACAGCGCCGATCGTGGAAGCTCAAATCCTGCGGGCGCACGGCTGGTTTTTCCGCGGCAGTGATTTCGCAAGCAGCGTCACGGACGCAGGTTGGAAACAAATGCGCAAGTATCTGGAAAAGGCCGACCGCGTACTGGATGACTCCCGCGAGCAATCCTCAGTTTGTCCAGGCTGGCATTTTGAAAAAATGTGTGTGGGACGAGGCCTCGGCTGGCCTCGGAAAAGACTCGATGCCACGTTTGAGGACGGCGTCAAGATCGCCCCAGATTACTACGAACTCTATTTCGAGCAAGCGGCTACACTGCTGCCCCGATGGTTCGGCGAGGAGGGCGAGTGGCAGAAGTTTGCCCAAAAACAGGCGGAGCTTCACGGGCCTGAATTCTATTCCCGGATCGCCTGGTCCATGGAGAGTTATTATCCAGGCAAGTTGTTCCGCGAGGCCGACATTTCATGGGGCCTGATGAAAACCGGCTTCGAAAAGCTGATGCGCGATTATCCGGAATCTCTCTGGAATCTGAACATGTTTTGCAAATACGCCTGCCAGGCTCACGATCAGGAAACCGCACGCCAGCTCTTCGCTCGGATCGGCAACCGTTCGCATCCCAATGCTTGGTCGCCGGCGCAATTCCGGAAATGGAAACAATGGGCAAATACCAAAAACTCCGAGTAGCCTCCGTCCTGTTACTTGCCTCACTGCTGCTCATTGCACAAGGGCGGGCGGCATCTCTCCAACAGATGCTCAACCGGGCGTGGGGCGGCGATTTGAGGGATTTGCGCGCTGCCATTCAACGGGGAGAGGTGAAGCCCGGCGATCACGATCCTAATGGCGTTACGCCGCTCATGGTGCTTGCCTGGAACGAGGATATTCCCGGACTCCGCACGCAGTTGGAAGCCGGAGCGGACATCAATGCGGCCGACGATCGCGGGAACACCGCATTGCACATGTGTGTCAATGACGCCCGGCTCAAGGCGCTGGCTTTTCTGATCCAACATGGAGCCAATGTCAACGCTCAGAACAAACCACGAGAGACGCCTTTGAACCTGGCCTGCGTGAAAGGTAACACCGAGGCGGCAGCCATGCTTTTGAAGGCGAAGGCTGATCCGGACCTCGCCGCCCAGTTCGGAGCACCCATTCACTATGCCGCTGGTTGGGGGCGTTCCAGTTTGATACTGCAGTTGCTTGAGGCGGGGGTAGATGTGAATGCGCGGAATCCGTTTGATGGCGACACGCCGCTGATCAGTGCCGCCGCTTCCGGGAAACTTGAATGCGTTCGCCTGCTGCTAGATCGCGGCGCCGATCGAGAGGCGACGAACACGCTCGGCCGCTCGGCTCTTTTGGAAGCACTCAGCAACGGAAAAAGCGCCGTTGCCGAAGCCCTGCTGAACGCGAGGTGCGACTGGCACAAGCAGGACACCGAAAACCATGGAGCGATATTCTTTGCCGCGAATATTCCGGATCCCGGGCTGGTCCGCCGCTTGGCAGAGTTGGGCGCCAATACAAATCAAATTCACATCAAAGAATTGCATCTCGATGCTATCACTGATCCGCAACAGCGTTGGGCGTACGCCGTGACTGCCATCCAGGTGATGGAAGAACATCTGGATTTTCGAATCATTTCACAAACCAGTCGCGGTGGCGCTGATCGCGCCCGAATCAAAAACTTGCTGGCCGCGCAGTGGGGAATTGGATCCAAGGCGGACTTTTCCGATGTCCTGACCGGCGTTGAGGAAGACGAACTCCCCGCAAAATTTGCAGAATTGACAAAAACCATTCTCCTGCTGTCCGCTCAGGAGTTCATGAAACAGCAGGAGATTTTGTTGGTTTCGGATCCGGCTTTGCGCCGCCGGCGACAAGTGGCTCAGCAGCTTTTGGAAAAAGGAGAAGCCACCACCTTGGACGGATGGCAGGCGGTTCGGGTCATTCATCTGCTGCAATTGGCGCGCGCGGCTGGCTTCATCTCCCCGCCGGAAGCGTGGGCGCAAATCCGCCCAAAATTGCAAACCTTGCGAGCGAACTACTCTTCTTGGGAAGAGCTGTCCCGCAGCATTTGTGCAGGCTACGCGTTTGAAGGACGTTCTGAACCACGGCGACCTCTGTTGCTGGAACGCATGCTTTTGAACAAGTCCGATGCCGCCAGTCCTTGGAATCAGTTGAAGTGGCAAAAACCGAAGGCGAAAAAGAGCTGAGCCGAAAAGGAAGATCGGGAGGTTTGAGTCCGATTGCCGAAGTAAGCCCCGGCCTCACTTTGTTCATCCGTCGCTCAAACAGCCCACGTCTTTGCGCATCACAAAACGAGGACGGCGGAGTCTAACCCTGCGGCCCGCCTTGGTCGTGTAAGGTTCATACTCGGTTATCTTCCCGACAACAGCGAAACCGTAACGCTCGTAAAACGTTCCCGCGCGCAGATTGCCTTCATCCACCGTGAGTTGGATCGCCATGCAGTTGCGCTTGGCAGCCATGCGCTCCGCTTCTTGCAGAAGTCGAAAGCCGATCCCAAGCCCCTGAAACCATGGAACAACTCGCATCGACCAGAGAAAAGCCATGCGCTCTTTTCGATAGGTGGCGAAGTCGAGCCACACCTGCCCGACGGGCATGTCGTTGATTTCGGCGATCAACATCGCCTTCGCCCCGCGTGCCTGCATTCGGAACGTCGACGCAATGATGCGACGAGCATCGCGATACAGCCCTTCCCATTCGAGCAGCGGCAGATCGCGACGCTCGCAGAGCCGGAATCGCACGTCCAAAGACAACCGAAGCGGTTCTGTGCCGAGTTGTTTCCGTTTCGGTCCGCGCAGCTCGCCAGCCGATTGCAATCCGCGATTCCTCTTCATCATGGGGCCACGCTATCGCGAGATCCGAGCTGATTCAATGCTACGGCGATGCCGTTGGAGCGCGAAACAGGACTCGGTGCGAGGCCGTTGAAGAGCGGTTCGACACAATCCCAGGGACCGACTCCCGCCGAGCAATGCTCCGCGCTCCGAATCTCACCGGCCGAAGCTCGGGCCCAAAAGAAAACAATCCAAACGATGGGGCCATCCCCTAATGGCACAGCCGGAGACACAATCAGAGAATGCAGCTATTGCACAACGGCTTGAACTCCGAGTTCAAGCCAAGGTAACGCGCACCGCAGAACCGGGAACGATCGAAGGCTGAGCCCGCAAAAATTCAAACGATGAATGAAGGACCCAACGAGCCGACGCGAGTCATTCGCCCGGGCCGATCGCTGCGTGACTATGCGCAACGCGTGCTGGTGGCCGTTGGGATCAGCGCGGCGGTGCTTATTGTTCTGCTGTTTGTCTGGTTGTCCACTCGCGTTTGGCTGCTAACCTTCGCGGGGATTTTGCTGGCGGTCTTCTTGCGCGCCTTGAGCGACCCGATCACGCGATTCACCCGCTTGCCGCCGAGTTTGGCGGTGCCGCTGGTGTTCCTGATTATTGTGGGTCTCGGCGTATTGGCGGGCTGGCTGGTGGCACCGCGCATTTCGGAGCAATTTACCGATCTCCGACAACGCTTGCCTCAGGCGATCGATACCGTTCGGGAGCGCCTGGATCAATATGGCTGGGCGCGCATTCTGCCGACGGGACGCGAAGCTCAGCAGAGCATCACCAGCGAGGCGGCCCCAGCGATTTCCAAGGCCGCTCATGTTTTCTCCAACACGATGCAAGCGATCGTCGGCCTGGTCGTGGTGCTGTTTGTCGGACTCTATCTCGCCGCCGACCCTGATCCTTACGTTTCCGGCTTCGTGCGATTGTTCCCCATCGGATCGCGGAAGCGCGTTCGGGAGATTCTGGAAAAAGTTGGTGTCACCTTGCGACACTGGCTTCTGGCGCAACTCGTCTCCATGACGGTGGTTGGCATTCTGATCGGAGTGGGCTTGAAATTTCTCGGCGTGCCCTTGGCGCTCACGCTCGGGATTGTGGCCGGGCTGCTGGACTTCCTTCCGATCGTCGGCCCCTTGATCTCCGCCGCGCCCGCGGTGCTCTTCGCGTTTCTCATCAGCCCGCTGCACGCGCTCTACGTCGTGCTGCTTTTCATTGTGGTGAACAACGTGTTTGAGAGTCATGTGCTGGTTCCGTTGGTGCAGCGACTGGCTGTGAAATTGCCGCCCGCGTTGGTGATCCTCGCACTGCTGCTCGGCGGCACGCTGTTTGGGTTTCTGGGCGTGTTACTGTCCATCCCCATGGCCGCAGCCGCGGTGGTCCTGGTCAAAATGGTTTACCTGCATGACATCCTCGGAGACAAAACCGACGGCGAAGCGGAATAATCTTTTTGAAGGAACCAAGGATGGAAGATCGCGCCCCTGACAACTGCCGCTGCGGACCGCGGAACGGCGTGGGTTCGCGGAGCGCGACGAACCCACGCGTTTGAACCGCTCACAAGGCCATGTGCGAAACCGGATCACTCCAATCGCTTGACCCGGTGATGCCGCCGATGGCGCGGACCTGAACCGTATAGACCGTGCCGGGCGTCAGATTTTCCAGCAGGATCCTGCGCGCCTGAGTGAAGATCCCGACGGTCCGCCATCCGTTCGCGCCATCGCTTATCCGCACTTCGTACGAACGCGCCGTGGGCACCGCCTGTAAGCGCATCGCCAGCATGGTGCTCTGTTCGTTGGCCAGGTCGAGGATGACGGGCTTGGGCAGCACGATCCGCGTGCGATTGGTGTTGACCGCCTGGAAACCCGACGACAACAACATCGGCAGATCCTCGCCCGCCAGACTTTCCACATACGCCGCCAACTGGCGCAGCAGTCCGACGAGCACCGCGCGGGCGGCATCCCGTGCCGCGATGGCCCGTTTGCCGCCATCCTCGGCGGCAGCCATCGCATTGCGGAAGTCGGTCACGGCCGCCGTCAGGTCCGGCAGCGCCACAATGGGAGTCGGGAAGCTGGCGTTGCCGGTCAGGCCTGCCACCACGGAGTCGGCGAACGTGAGCAGGTCCGCATCCTTCAATCGTGTGAAGGCCAGGGAGGTTCGATAATTAATTACCATACTAGTACCTTTCTCTTAATGCGGGCTTTCCTTGAATGGCAGTACAGAGTTGTTGCGCGCTGTTGAGAACGCGTGACCGGCAAATCTGCCGATCCTGCAATCCTGGAAAGAAACCGCAAAGTGTCGTTGCTAACAAATTGATTTTTTATTCCAGAGAACCCCAAAAGGCCCTGGCTCCCACCCAATGTTTCCTATGCCGACACCTTATGCAGGAACGTTGCCAACCTTAACCAACGACGCTCCCGCAGCTGCGTCAGACCGCCTCCGAATCGCCTCGAACTGTCGTAAAAACTTCGCCGCGTGGTTTTTAAAAACTTTCCTCCCCAACACGGGCTGACCTCCACCGGCTACCACGGCCGGCGCGGCACGGCGGCGGTCCTTCGCATCGGCGTTCCGGCTGAATCCAGGGTCAGGACAATTCCGCAAGACAACTGTCAAAAAATCAATCCGCGCGACGCCGGGAACAAAGAAGTTCGCGCGACGAGCAGCCTTGTTCCCGCCGGCAGCAAAGAAGTTCGAGCCAACAACATCCTTGTTGGAGCAAAAAACAAACTTGTTCCCGTGAGGAACATCCTTGTTCCTGCCGGGAACAAAGAAGTTCGTGCCAGCAACATCCTTGTTCCCTTCGGGAACAAACATGTTCGCGTCACCAACATCCTTGCTCGCGCCGGGAACAAAGATGTTCGTGTCACCAACATCCTTGTTGGAGCCGGGAGCAAATATGTTCGAGCTACGAGCAAACAAGATCGACTGAACAACATCCTTGCTCCCGACATGAACAAACCTGGTCGGCATTCAGCTGTCGGTCTGGTTTCCGTTGTAATCAGACTTGTTCCTTCCGCCGCCTTGCTGGTAGTTTTCCGCCGTTGGCAGAAATGAGTGCGGTGTTTTCTTGGGGCGAATGAGCGTTAACAATCTTGAACTGACAAAGGCTTCTCTCGGACTGAACGAAGCCGACACCTGCCGGACTCTCATCACCCCAAACCTTCAAACCGCCGGCTGGGAAGTTGATCCCCATTCCATCGCAGAACAACGAACGTTCACGGACGGTCGCATTGTTGTCCATGGCAGCCAAGCCAGCCGACGCAAAGGCAAGCGCGCTGATTATCTGCTCCGTTACACTCGCGATTTTCCGATCGCTGTGGTCGAAGCCAAACCCGCAGGTGAACCGGCAGCAACCGGACTGCAGCAGGCCAAAGATTACGCTGAAATTCTGGCCCTCAAATTTGCGTATGCCACCAACGGACGCGAAATCATTGAATTCAATTTCATCACCGGCATCGAACGCCCGATCGAAGCCTTTCCGACCCCAGCCGAACTCTGGTCTCGTTTACAGGCGAGTGAAAAAATGACGGAACCGGTTTCCGCCCGGCTGCTCGCGCCATCCAACCTCACCACCGGCAAGGAACCACGCTATTATCAGCGCATCGCCATTGACCGGTCCGTCCAATCCATCGTGCAGCGGCGTAAGCGCGTCTTGCTGACGATGGCGACCGGCACGGGCAAGACGGTCGTGGCCTTTCAAATCTGCTGGAAACTCTGGTCGTCGAAATGGAATGCCAAGGGTGATCCGACGAGGAAACCCCGGATATTATATTTGGCCGACCGCAATTTCCAGGTGGACGATCCCAAGGATAAAACCTTTTCCGCATTCGGCGATGCCCGGCACAAGATTGAAGGCGGCGTGGTGACGCACGGGCGGGAACTCTACTTCTCCACCTACCAATCCATCGCCAAAGACGCCAACCGTCCCGGTCTTTACAAACAGTTCGCGCCGGACTTTTTTGATCTCATCATTGTGGACGAATGCCATCGCGGCAGCGCCAAGGACGATTCCAACTGGCGCGAAATCCTCGAATACTTCGCGCCCGCCTATCAACTCGGCATGACGGCCACGCCGTTGCGCGACGAAAACCGCGACACCTACCTGTATTTTGGCAACCCGATCTATCAATACAGTCTCAAGCAGGGCATTGATGACGGCTTCCTCGCGCCGTATCGCGTGCATCGTATCGTCACGCAATGGGACGCCGCCGGCTGGCGGCCTAGCAAGGACGACCTTGACCGCTACGGCCGCGAGATTCCCGACGAAGTTTATACCACCGGCGATTTCGAGCGCCGCGTTGCCTTGCGCGCCCGCACCCAGGCCGTGGCCCGGCATCTGACCGAGATTCTGAAAAAGACCGATCGCTTTGCCAAGACCATCGTCTTTTGCGTGGACCAGGAACACGCCTCCGAGATGCGCACCGCGCTCAACAACCTGAACGCCGATCTCGTCCAGCAATATCCCGATTACGTCTGCCGCGTCACCGCCGACGAGGGCGACATCGGGCGTGGCCACATGCAGCGGTTTCAGGACGTGGAGACGCGCACGCCCGTCATTCTCACCACCTCACAACTGCTCACCACCGGCCTCGACGCGCCGACCTGCCGCAACGTCGTGCTCGTGCGGCTCGTCAATTCGATGGTCGAATTCAAGCAGATCATCGGGCGCGGCACGCGCGTGCGCGACGACTACGGCAAGCTCTGGTTCAACATCCTCGACTACACCGGCACGGCCACGGCGAAGTTTGCCGACCCGGCTTTCGACGGCGATCCCGCCTTCGCTACCCAGGAGGAAATTGATGCGAATGGCAAAACAACCAAAGTCGAAATCGAAACCACAGAAGAACGCGAAGACAACGAAGGCGAACTAAAGGAAAAGCCAATCGTGGACAACTGGCCGCCCCAGATTGTGGATGGTGGCCCACCGCAGGTGCGAAAATTTTACTTCGACGGCGGCCATGTGGAAATCGCCGCCGAACTCGTCCACGAACTCGATGCCGACGGCAAACAACTCCGCGTCGTCAAGCTCACCGATTACACCGCCGAGAAAGTGCGAACACTCTGCGCCAGCCCGGACGAACTGCGCGCCCGCTGGGCCGATGCCGGCCAGCGCGCCGACATCATCCACCAACTCGCCGAGCGCGGCATTGATTTCGCGACCGTCGCCGCGCAGGCAGGCCAGCCGGACGCCGACCCGTTCGACCTGCTGTGCCATCTCGCCTTCCACGCGCCCGTGCTCACCCGCCGCCAGCGCGCCGACCGGGTGAAGCGGCAACACGTGGCAATGTTCAACTACTTGAAGCCCGAAGCGCAGGAGATTTTGCATGAACTCCTTGAAAAGTATGCGGCAGATGGCGAGTTGCAGTTCGTTTTGCCGGATGTCTTGAAATTGCCGCCGATCTCGCAGCATGGCTCAGTCGGCGAAATCGTGAAGGTCTTCGGAGGTCCAAACGAATTGCGCGTCGCGGTGAACCAATTGCAACAATTGCTCTATGCCGATTAACGCCGACAAAACGGGGCTGAAAGCCCGTCATGTGATAGCCCGGCCTGAAGGGCTGGGAAACCTGTTCCCTAAAATCTCAGAAGCCCTGTAAAGGCGAACCATCCATGTCCCAATCCCTCGCCAATATTGTCGTTCATCTCGTGTTCAGCACGAAGGAGCGACGTCCACTCCTCCGGGACGAGGAACGCGGCCAACTCCACGCCTACCTCACGGGCGTTCTCAAAAACCACGATTCGCCGCTGATCGAAATCAATTCTGTGCGCGACCACATCCACGTCTTGTTCGCGCAATCGAAGAACCACCCACCGGCAAAGATTGTTGAGCAGGTCAAGACAGCATCTTCCGGTTGGATCAAGACCCTCGATCCGTGGTATCGCGATTT
>JBQCEJ010000124.1:0-9059 GCA_051960355.1 Verrucomicrobiota bacterium
AAAACCACTCTGCTGCTGCCGCCGCGCTATTTGGGGCACGAGAGTGAAGTGGCACAGATCTATCGTTTTGCCGGGACTCGCGACGTTGGCCTGCGCGCGATTTGGGCGTGGATTAAGAGCTTGTTTGGCGGGAATCAATCCTCGCCTTTTTCAATGTCTTCGATCCCGTGAATGCCGTGAGGTTTTTTGTCGCTCAAGACCCGCCAGATGCAATAGGCGAAAAGCACCACCACAAATCCAACCGATAAGAGCATTGTGATCCAGCCGCCAGGTGTCATAGTTTTGGCTCCTTGTTGAACTCACTTCGCGCGTTGTCCCAACGTCGGCCCGCCGCCGCGGTGGTGACCAGAAAAAATGTGATCGTGATTGCAATCAGCCCCAAACTGAGCCGCGCGACATTGTCGGCATGCTCGCCCACGAGATCGGTGACGTAGCTGGTGGGTTTGAATTCGCCCGTCGAGGGATTCCAGCCGAACACATTGAACAAAACCCAAAAGGCAAAGATCGTCAGCAGATAGAGCGGGCAGACGTATTTGATGATCGGCTTGAAGAATTTGGGGATACGCATCGCCGCCCCTTTATGCGCTTCCTGCCAACCCTTTTCGATGCCCATGACCCAGCCAAAAACGATGATCAACACCGTTGCCAGCACGAAGATTAGAAAGGTCCCGACCCAGAAATCAATTGTATCCAATGCCTTCAAATCTTTGCTGAAGTAAACGACAAAAAGGCAACCGATCGAAGTGAGCATTCCAAGCAAGCTCACCGACTGTTTGCGATTCAGATTCAAGCCTTCCTCCAGGAAAGCGATCCCGGGTTGAAGCATCGAGAGTGAACTGGTAATCGCCGCCAGAAACAGGAGGAAAAACCAGGCCGCGCCAAAAAATTGCGGCGAAGGCATTTTTGAAAACACCAGCGGCAGAACCTTGAAGCCGAGCCCAAAGGTTCCCTGGCCCACCACGCCCGCTGCGCCGAGAAAGATAAATGCCGCCGGGACCGTGATCATTCCGCCCAGACCCACTTCGCAGAATTCATTGGCGCTGCTGGCAGTCAATCCGCTCAGGACGACATCGTCTTTTTCCGTCAGATAACTGGAGTAAGTAATGATCACGCCGAAACCAACCGACAGTGAAAAGAAGATCTGCCCCGCTGCCGCCAGCCAGAGTTGCGGATTTTTCAATTGGTGCGAGACATCGCCCGGATTCCACATGAACCCAAGTCCATTCAGCAGATTCTGATCAGGTTTGGCAGCGTCCGGAGTTCCAAGTGTCATCACGCGGACCAGAACAATCAGCGCCAGAAAGATCAATGCCGGCATTCCCCACGTGCAGAATTTTTCAATGCCTTTGGCAATGCCGCGATAGATGATGACGAAATTAAGCGCGAAACAGATCAGGAGAAAAATGATCACCTGGTTGTGACCGGCGCTGATCGTCAATCCGTTCTCAGTGGCTCCCACGAACCTTGCCCAAAAATCGCCGTACGCCGCCACATCCGCCCCGAGATTGAGCTGGCCGGTGATCGAATACCACGAATAGCCGAGGCACCACGACTCGATGTAAACGTAGTACATGTAGATCGTTACCGGAATGATCGCTCCGAGCACGCCGATGTATTTGCCGATTGGATGGCGGATCAATGCGTAAAAAATTCCCGGGCTGGACCGAAATCCCTTTTGCCCCGCATAACGTCCGAGCGTCCATTCCGCCCAGCAGATCGGAATGCCCAGGATCAACAGGGAGATAAAGTAGGCGATCATGAACGCGCCGCTGCCGTACTGGGCGGCCAACCCGGGAAAGCGAAGAAAATTGCCGAGTCCCACCGCACTGCCCGCCACGGCCATGATGATTCCAAACCGCGAACTCCAGGATTCTTTAACTCGGGTGGTCATTGAGCAGAGTTTCTACAAGGGATCACCCGCGTTCGCCAGCAGGAACTTTGAATCCACCCACGAGGGGAATGCTTCCACGAAGGCCGGAACCCTAAGCATTGTCTCAGAAATAAATTTGACGAACCCACAGGCCCTACCTACCGTTCGGTAATCCATGAGCAAAGTTGACAGCAAGGTCTCTGAAACGCGCCAGCAGATTCTCAAATCGGCGCTCAAACGCTTTGCGCATAGCGGTTATTCGGCTGCGTCGGTACAACAGATTGTGGACGATGCGGCAGTTTCCAAGCCGGCGCTGTATTATTATTTTCAGGACAAGGCCGGATTGTTTCAGGCGCTGGTGGACGAAGCGCACGATGAACGCTATCGGCTCCTGCAGGCGGCGAGCAAAAAGTCCGATGATCTGAAAACGCAACTGATCGAAATCCTGACGACCTTGTTCGATTACCAGCAGAAGAACCGGGAGTTGATACGGATAGCCTTTTCGACCGCGTTTGCCGCGCCCGGCGAAATGCCCGAAGGCTTGCGCTACTCGGAAAAATGCGAGCGTAATTTTGAGTGGATTCATTCGCTGATCAAAAAGGCATTGGCCGCCGGCGTGCTCGACAAGCGTTTTGAGAGCCGGGAGCTGGCGTTCGGTTTTTACGGGCAGATGAACTCGTATCTGGTGTCGCAGTTGATCATGCCCGATTGCCATTTGGATCGGCAAACGGCAGGCAGAATTGTGGAATTATTTTTAGCTGGAGCGGCGGCCAAAAAACGTGGAGCTTAATCGGCTTCCCGGGAACTTTTTTAGGAACAAAAAAATGAAAAGGAAAATTGTTGTTTCGGTCATTGCGGTGGTGGTCATTTTTGGCGGGCTTGCTGGAATCAAAACTCTCCAGATCCAGACTTTGATTGCGGCCGGCAAAGCGTTTACGCCGCCAGCGGAAACCATTTCCTCCGCCGTCTCCCGCCAGGAAAAATGGCAGGAGACGCTGGACGCCATTGGTTCAATCACCGCCGTCCAAGGAGTCACCGTCACTCCAGAACTCGCCGGTTCCGTGAGCGAAATCGCATTTGAATCCGGGGCCATTGTGAAAAAAGGCGACCTGCTGGTGCGCCTCGACACTTCGTCGGAAGAGGCACAATTGCGCGCGATTGAAGCTCAGGCCAACCTCGCGCGGCTCAATGCCGAGCGCAATCGCACCTTGCTCGCGGACCACACTGTTTCCCAAGCGGAATTGGACACCTCGGAAGCTACGTTGAAACAGGCACAGGCCAACGCCGACACCATCCGCGCGGCGATTGAAAAGAAAACCATTCGCGCGCCGTTCGCCGGGAAACTTGGCATTCGTCAGGTGAACCTGGGCGAATACGTTGACACCGGCAAAGCGATTGTTTCCCTGCAATCACTGGCGCCCGTTTATGCCGACTTCTCGCTGCCGCAACAGGAATTGGCGCAGCTCAAGCCCGGAATGCCAGTTCTGGTCACGAGCGATACTTATGCGAACCAAACCTTTGAAGGCACGCTGACGGCGATTAATCCCGATCTGGATCCCGTCACGCGCAGCGTGCGTTTGCAGGCCACGCTGGAGAACACCAACCAGTTGCTGCGACCAGGCATGTTCGCGCGAGTGCAGGTGCTGTTGCCCATTCAAAAGGACGTCATCATAATTCCCGCCACGTCGGTGTTGAGCGCGCCCTTTGGCGATTCGGTTTATCTGATCGAACCCTCTACCAACGCACCCGGAACGAATCTGGTTGTCCGCCAGCAGTTCGTCCGCACTGGCCAAGCGCGCGGTGATTTTGTGGCGGTGGAAAGCGGACTCAAACCAGGAGTAAAGATCGTTTCCTCCGGCGTCTTCAAGCTTCGCAACGGGATGTCGGTGCTCGAGAACAATGAAACCACGCCGAAAGCGCACGAAGCCCCCCGCCCGCCGGATCGCTGAACTCTTCTTTGAAATTGCATGAAGTCTCTCACTGACATTTTTATCCGGCGACCGGTTTTGGCGCTGGTGGTCAACCTGGTCATCCTAATCGCGGGATTTCAGGCGATCAAAACGCTCAACGTCCGCCAATATCCGCGGAGTGAAAATGCGACGGTTACCGTGACGACCGTCTATGTCGGCGCCAGCGCCGAACTGGTCCGCGGTTTCATAACGCAACCGTTGGAACGTGCGATCGCCGCCGCCGACGGAATCGAATTCCTCCAGTCGAGCAGCAAACTCGGCTTGTCCACAATCACCGCCCGCCTGCGGTTGAATTACGATCCCAACAAAGCCCTTTCCGAAATCAGCTCCAAGGTGAATCAGGTCCGCAACGATCTGCCGCCGGAAGCCGAAGTGCCCGTCATCAACATCGAAACGGCTGATTCCCGCTTTGCCTCGGCTTACCTGAGTTTCACGTCGGACATTCTCGAGGCCAATCAGATCACTGATTATCTGGTGCGAGTTGTGCAGCCGCGGCTCTCCGCTCTGGAAGGCGTGCAGCGCGCGGACATTCTTGGCGGACGCACTTTCGCGATGCGCATCTGGCTCAAAACCGATCGTCTGGCCGCCTACAATATCAGCCCCAATCAGGTTCGCGAATCGCTGGCTGCAAACAATTACCTGTCCGCCATCGGCCGCACCAAAGGCGCGCTCGTGCAGGTGAATCTTACCGCCAACACCGATCTGCGTTCGGTTGAGGAATTCCGCAATCTCGTGCTGCGCCGGTCTGGCAATCAACTCGTGCGTTTGCGCGACGTCGCCGACGTGGCACTGGGCGCTGAAGATTACGATTCCGAAGTGCGCTTCAAAGGAGAACGCGCCGTGTTCATGGGCGTCTGGGTTTTGCCTAATGCCAATGCGCTCGATGTCATCAAGCGCGTGCGAACTGAAATGGTGGCAATTCAAAAAGATTTGCCGACCGGTCTTCAAGGAAGAGTGGCTTACGACGCGACGAAATACATTGAAGACGCGATTCACGAAGTCGTTCATACGCTGACCGAGACGCTGATTATTGTCTCGATCGTGATTTTCCTGTTCCTCGGCTCCTTGCGATCGGTGCTGGTTCCGCTGGTCGCAATTCCCGTTTCGTTGATTGGCGCGGTGTTCCTGATGCAGGTCTTTGGATTTTCGCTGAACCTGCTGACGCTCCTGGCGATTGTGTTGTCCGTCGGTTTGGTGGTGGACGACGCGATCGTCATGGTCGAAAACGTGGAGCGCCATATTCGCGAAGGTCAATTGCCGATGAAAGCGGCGCTGCTGGGCGCGCGCGAATTGGTCGGTCCGATCATTGCGATGTCCATCACGCTGGCGGCGGTTTATACGCCAATCGCTTTTCAAGGTGGACTCACCGGTTCGCTGTTCCGCGAATTTTCGATGACACTCGCCGGTGCGGTGTTCATTTCGGGCATTGTCGCCCTGACGCTTTCCCCGATCATGTCGGCCAAACTGCTGCACAATGCGAAAGACGAAGAGCGTGGGTTGGTGGGCAAAATCAATCACGGTTTCGATCGCCTGCGCAAGGTGTATGGCCGCGTGCTGGACGCGACGTTGAATGCGCGTCCGGCGGTTTACATTGTCTGGATTGCGTTGAGCTTTCTTTGCATTCCGCTTTTCATGTTGTCCTCCAGCGAACTGGCCCCGGCCGAAGATCAAGGATTCTCGCTGGGCATTATCACGGCTCCCGCCGATGCAACGATTGACCAGACGACGTTTTACACCGATGAGGTGAACCGGCGCATGTTGAGTTTGCCGGAGGCGGAGCAGACCTTTCAAATCACGTTTCCCGACAATGGCATCAGCGGTCTTGTGCTCAAGCCCTGGGGCCAGCGTCAACGCACTGTGTTCCAGATCGTGCCGCAGGTCCAACAATCAGTGAACGCGATTCCGGGAATCAAAACGTTCTTTGTCACTCCGCCCGCGCTGCCCGGCGGCGGTGATTTCCCCGTGGAATTCGTCATCTCTTCGACTGCGGAACCGACGGAAATTTTGAAGTTCGCCCAGCAGATTCAGGCCAAGGCGGCCGCCAGCGGCATCTTTGCTTTTCCGCCCGAGATCGATACGAAGGTCGATCAGCCTGAAGTCGAACTCGAACTTGATCGCGACAAAGTGGCTTCCCTCGGACTCGACATGCAGACAGTGGGTGCCGATCTCGCGGCGCTGGTCGGCGGCAATTACGTCAATCGATTCAATTTCGGCGGTCGCAGCTATAAGGTGATTCCGCAAATCGCCCGCGCGGAACGCCTCACCGCCGAACAATTGAAGACGACGTACATCAAAGGTCCCAAGAACCAGCTCATCCCTTTGAATACGTTTGCCAAGCTGAACAAACGAACCACACCGCGCGCGCTGAATCGGTTTCAGCAGCTCAATTCCGTGAAGCTCAGCGGGGTGGCCATTCGTCCGCTTGACGAAGCGCTGCACTTTCTGGAAACGGAATCGGCCAAACTTCTGCCGAGCGGCTACAAGCTGGATTACACGGGCGAATCCCGGCAATTGCGCACGGAAGGGAACAAGTTCCTGCCAGCATTCGTGCTCTCGTTGTTCCTCATCATTTTGGTGCTCGCCGTCCAGTTCAACAGCTTCCGCGATCCGTTTATCATTATTCTCGGATCCGTGCCGCTGGCCATGTTCGGCGCGTTGATCTTCAGCTTCCTGAAGTTTCCAAATCCGAACATGCATTTTTGGACCGACGGATGGACGACAACCCTGAATATCTATGCTCAGGTAGGGTTAGTGACGCTTGTAGGTCTGGTCTCAAAGAACGGCATTTTGATCGTGGAATTTGCGAATCAATGTCAGCGCCGAGGCATGAGCAAAACGGCGGCGGTGCGTGAAGCGGCACTTACCCGGTTGCGTCCCGTGCTGATGACCAGCGTGGCCACTGTGGCAGGCCATTTCCCGCTGACACTCGTGAGCGGAGCCGGGGCTGCGGCGCGCAATTCCATCGGTATCATTGTCGTTTCGGGCATGGCGATCGGCACTGTTTTCACACTGCTGGTGATTCCATCCATTTATGTCTTGATTGCCAAACAGCACCAAGCCGAAGACATTCACGACCCGAAGGAAAAACCGACGGAATTAACAGCCCTTTCCAGCTAGTCGGCTGACCAGGGACGACTCGGCTCAGGAACCAAGCAATAAATTCCCCGAGGTAAAGACGGATCTCGTGGTTTAGGAAAGCATTTTCATATCAAGCTTCTGCGCGATTTGGCCTCAATCCTGCGATTGATTCGACAGTTAAATTGAGCCATGAAATCGTCCTCCTCTGTTATTGCCAAGGCAATGGTCATCGCGCTCCTCAGTGGAAGCGGCTGCGTGCCAGAGCGAACCGGGACAATTCAGCAGTCGAGGACGCCCGCTGTCACTGTTTCACCACCAAGGATTGAGTCTGAAATTTTGGGGGCACCCGAAGACCTCGGACCAGACGTGGCGGCATTGCCAGTAGCGAACCATCCACCACCTCCGCAAATCGAGGTGGTAGGAGAAGCACCCAATGCGGGATATGTCTGGATTCCAGGCCGTTGGGAATGGAACAAAGATTGGACATGGGTGAGCGGCCACTGGACAGCGAAACCCGACTCCGCTGCGGGATGGAGCCCAGGACGGTGGGCTCGACGGGATGACGGATGGATCTGGATTCGCGGTTATTGGCGCACGGCATCCGCGCAAAATCGCAGCGCTCACTGATCTTCTGTTTTCGGCATGGAGATGCAACTCCATAAATTTTTAGAGACTAGCTACTATGCAGATTGTGGGGCGGAGGAGATGAGCAGAGCAACTTAGGTGCGCCAGCATGCAGCATTGCTTTTAATAGTCTCGCCAGAATGGCAACCCGTCACTCGAAGACCGGGACGGCAGTGGACGACTAGGAGCTTGGAAATACCCTCGCGTCTGAACTAAAGTTACGCTTTCGCCTTTTAAGGACCTTCAAACCTCTTGTTTTCCGTAAGCGCCACGCCAAGCTTTCAATCACCTACAGGCAGTTGTGCCGGATAATTGGGCGCAGGCCAAAAAAGCGATTCGGAAATCAGGGAACAATCCGACGATTCGGCTGCCCATGCCTGGAGTAAAAATGAAGCGAAAGCCAATACTTTTAGGATGCGCGTTTGGCCAAGCGGTTCGGCAAACTTCCCGGTATGATGTTCAAGGGAATCGGGCAAACTGCTCGCATCATAGGATGGAGGTTTTCTGACTAGCCATGCTGCAGGTGCTTTGGGTGCTTTGAAAAAAACTGAAATATTTCGGGTGGACGCAGGGGTAAAACCCAAGCCGGTGGAATTTCGTAAAACGGTACCCCACCTCGGATCATTTGATAAAAAAGGCTCCGCGACCATCCCAACCAAGGCCTCTGCTCCGCACCGGGAAACTGGTCGTGTGGAGAGGCCTGTTCAAGCTCAATGACATCCAGCAGAGCTTCCTATTTGGCAATGAAAGTTGTGGGCGATTAAACCCTGGCGTGCCGCTTAAGGCTCACCAAAGCATCAAAGTTTGCATTTGGTAGAAAAGCATATGCTTGGAGAGAAACCCCTTCATTGTTGTTTTGAATCGCTTCAGCAAGCCCCCCCCCCAAGTTCTCATCTGGTCACAAAAAAAGACGGAGAATAAATTCTCCGGCTTTGATAGAAAAACTGGCGGCGACCTACTCTCGCGGAACCTATAGAACCACTACCATCGGCCCAGCAGTGTTTGACGGCCGTGTTCGGAATGGGAACGGGTCGGACCACTGCGGCATAGCCACCAAAAATTATTTAAAGATCATTCCGAAACAAATTCGGGAATTCTTTGAAAACTACACACAGGGAGTCTAGAACAATTCAATTCGCGAGTTAAAATCGCTATTTCTTCCGAAGAAGAAAAAAGCAATCAAGCCGCACGACCGATTAGTACTGGTCGGCTGAAAGGATTACTCCTCTTACACGTCCAGCCTATCAAACGGGTAGTCTGCCCGTGGTCTTTAGGGAGCTTGCGCTCCGGGAAACATTATCTTGGGATGAGCTTGGCACTTAGATGCTTTCAGCGCTTATCTCTTCCGCACATGGCTACGCAGCGATGCCCCTGATGGAACAACTGCCACACCAGAAGTGCGTCTAACCCGGTCCTCTCGTACTAAGGTTAGAACCCCTCAAGTTTCCTGCGCCCACAGTGGATAAGGACCGAACTGTCTCACGACGTTCTGAACCCAGCTCGCGTACCGCTTTAAC
>JBQCEJ010000125.1:0-10233 GCA_051960355.1 Verrucomicrobiota bacterium
GCCGAACGTGGCGACTTCCGCGACGCCTTCGATGCTTTGCAGCCAGTAACGCAGTTGCCAATCCTGAAACGAGCGCAGTTGAGCGAGATCGTTTTTGCCGCTCTTATCCACCAGCGCGTATTGGAAACCCCAGCCGACACCGGTGGCGTCGGGTCCGAGCGTCGGCGTGACATCGGCAGGCAAACTGCCGGCCAGGCCCTGCATGTATTCCAACACGCGTGATCGAGCCCAATAGATATCCGTGCCGTCCTCGAAAATCGCGTAAACGAACGAATAGCCAAAAAAGGAATAACCACGCACCACGCGCACCTTCGGCGCACTGACGAGCTTGGTGACGATCGGGTAAGTGATTTGATCCTCCACCAGATTCGGGCTGCGGCCTTCCCATTGCGTGAAGACAATCACCTGCACGTCGGACAGGTCGGGAATGGCATCGAGCGGCGTGTGGCGCATGGAGTAAACGCCGCCGACCAGCAGGGCGCCGATGAGCATGAACACCATGAACTTGTTCCGCGCGCTCCATTCGATGATGCGCTCGATGAGGGAATCCTGGTGAGGTAATGGGGAGTTCATGGATTGGAAGCGCTTAGGATTTGAGCTCTGGCAACCTGTCGTTATCGGTGTTCATTCGCGGTGATCCAATCAGTGTTTGTGTTCTCCGGACGCGCTCATTCCGGAAGTCACGGCTTTGAGCTGGCTTTCGGAATCCACCAGGAACAGGGCGCGGGTGACGACGCGCTCGCCAGCTTTCAAACCATCCAGCACTTCAAAATAATCCTCCGTCTTCGCGCCGACTTTCACGTCGCGCGGTTCCAAATGGTTCTGGTCCGCATCCACGAAGGCGACGTAACGCATGCCGGTGTCGATCACGGAACTGGCGGGAACGGCCAGGAGTTCGCCGAGGTCTACTTCGATTTCCACATTGGCCCACATTTCGGGACGCAGTTCATGGTTCGGATTTTGCAATTCCAGTCGCACTTCGGCCCGGCGCGTTTGCGGGTCAATGTGCGGATAAATGAAGGCAACGGAGCTTTCGAATTCTTTGCCGTTCAGATTCGGAAAAGTGACGCGCGCCTTCTGGCCCACCTTGATCAGCGGCAAATCCGATTCGTAAACCGCGGCGCGAATCCAGACCGTTGAGAGATCGGCGATTTCATAAAGCGTTTCGCCGGCAGTGAACGCCTGTCCTTCCACGGCGTTCTTCGTCAGCACGTGGCCCGAGAGGGGTGAACGGATTTGCAGTTCGTCGCTGGGCTTGCCGCCTTGCTCAAGCGCGCGAATCTCCTCCGCGCCGATTTGCAATAACTCGAGTTTGCGGCGCGCCGTTTCCAACAGTTGTTGCGTGGATTCGTGTTGGATTGCGGGATTGTTTGTCTGGCGTGAATTGCGGAGGGCCAGCAGGTAATCGTTTTCGGCGGTGAACAGTTCCGGGCTGTAAACAGTGAACAGCGGTTCGCCTTTTTCAACCGGCTGCCCGGTGTAATTCACCTGGAGCGAGCGCACCCAACCACCAAACCGTGGAGCAATCCGCGCAAATCGTGTCTCGTCGTGCGTGACGACGCCAACGTTACGCAAGGTCCGGGACAAGTTCCGGCGTTCGACCGGCGAGGTCGTCAAGCCGATGAGATTCCGCTTCTCCGGCGAGAGTACGATTGAGACGTGACCTGGAATCGCATTGCTCGATTGAATCGCGTGGTCGTCGCCGATCGGCACCAGCCGCATCCCGCAGATCGGGCAATTGCCCGGTTTGTCGCTGATGTAGGTTGGGTGCATCGGACAATGATATTTGGCGACTTTGGCGGGCTCGCTTGATTCCGGATTCGGGTTTGAAGTGGATTTTCCGCAGCCGGCGATCGCCAACGCGGACGCCGCGCAGATCAGGACGAAGAGATTTCGAATTTTCATAGGGACTGGGTGGTGATCGAGTTCGTGGCCGTTATGGTGCCTTGGAGTTCGTTGACGGTTTGTCTGGTTCCGCGCCGATCATTTGGAGTGCACTCAAATCGCCGATGCCGCAGCAGAGGACAAGTTCGGAGAGCATTTGATATTGTTCGGACACAGCGCGCACCTGCATCAATCGCGCTTCCAACAGCATTCGCCGGCCGTCGAGCACATCGCGAACTGTTCCCTGGTTGGATTCCCACGCAGCTTGGGCGCTTTCGAGTCCGGATTGCGTGCGCGGGAGAATCTGGTCGCGATACAGCAACGCTTCGCGCCGCGCGGCGTCGATCTTGACCGTGAGTCCATGGACTTCTTCGCGCAGCCCGGCGCGATAATCCGCAAGGTCCAATTCGGTTGCCTTGAGTTTGCTTTGATCGCGTTTGATTTCGCTGCGGTATTTGCTGCCATTGGCCCAGGGCAGATTCATGCTGAAGACCAGCATGCCCTGGCGAAAACTGCCGTCGCCCGTGTAGTTGCGCGCTTCGAGACCAACGTTGACGTCCGGCCAACTCTGGCGGCGGGTCAAATCCACCGTGGCTTCGGCCTGCTTGATCTGCTGTTGAATCAATCCGAGTTTGGGTTCGTACTTGAGCGCGAAGTCGAGCAGGCGCTGATTGAAAACCACGGGACCGGCTGGCGACGGCAGTTCGAGCCGGGGCCAAGGCGATTGCACATCGCGATTCAGCAGACGATTCAAGGTGACGTGTTCGTGCGCGAGTTGATCGCGATCTGTCTCCAGGGTTGTCGCCCGTTTGCTGCGCTCATTTTGCAGTTGAAGCACGTCGATCAAAGTGGCCTGTCCCGAGCGGTATTTGGCTTCCACGGTTTGGGTCATGAACTCCAGCCACGCGAGATCTTCCTGGCCGATCGCAACGACCTGATCCGCGAGCGCGGCGCGAAAAGCGGCGCGAGCCAACTCAGCCCGGAGTTGTTGATACTGATACTCGGCGTTTGCGGATTCGGTGGCTGCTTCGGCGTCAGCCACGCGCCGGGCGCGTTGCGGTTTGCCAAAGAGAGGAAGTTTCTGCTCCACGCCATAGATCAGATCGCCTTCGTCCGCGCGCATTTCTTCCCGGGCAGCCATGCCCCCGAGTCGCGCCATAGGATCTTCCCAAGTGCGAACGGCATTGACGTTTGCCCGCGCGGCTTGCGTTCGGGCCTCGGCCGCTTGCAGGGCGGGATGGTTGGTGCGCAGCAGTTCGGAAAGTGTTCCGAGGTAATCGGCTGTGATCACGACCGTGTTGGTCGGGGTCGGCGATTGCCCCGAGGCCGGGTTGGCTGTCGTCAATGCGCTGCACAAAATGGTTAACTGAAAAAGTGTCTTCATACTGATTCAAAGGTTGAGAGTACAGTTTTCCGCGAATACACCCGTGGCACGTCTGTACGGTACACACCGCGGGCGTTCAATGCGGAAGAATCAGATCAGGAGGGCGCAATTCCGCGCGTAAAGCGGCGCGGCTTGCCGGGAAGGAAGCGGAGAAACCGAAGCGAGCAGGGAATATCCAGCCGCTGGCAGCGTCCACAGGGGTACTGTGGACGCGAGCGCCAGAAGCTGACTATGAACTAAAGGAATTACCGGAGTCGCAGAAACGGGCTGCGACTCCGGTCGGGGGGTATCGGCAGAACAACAGCTCGCGCGGTTGCAAGCGCAGCAGGCTGGGGCTGAGTTCGCCACGCTGGCCTCAGTTGCCCGGACCTGGACGACCTGCGTCCAGACCAGCAACAGGCTGCAAACAATGGCCAGCGCCGTTTTCATGATTCAGAAATTACACTGTTGTGCGAATTCGTCTCAACCGATTTTGCGTACTGATAGACAGTTTTTGTGTTAAGGCCGTCTTAGTGGTTATGGCCTTCGTGACCCGGTTTGGGCTGGGCTGCGGCGGCTTTGTTTTCAGCCTCATGCATTTTCTTGATGAACTTTTCGGGATTTTTGTCGAAGTCCTTTTTGCAGCTCTTGCAGCAGAGTTTGATTTCCTGGCCTTTGTATTCCATCACGAAAGGCTTGCCCATTTCGCCCAGCTTCTCGTCGGAGACGACGCACTTGTCGAGTTTGTAGGGCTTCAAGTCACTTGTTTTTGCATCGGCGGCAAAGCCAGTCAGCGGCCCGGCCAGGAGCGATGCGGTAAAAACTACAGCGGAGAGGTTTTTGATCAGTTTCATAGGTTTTGTGTCAACGACACCCATAATACGCCGAAGTTCAGGAAAACGCTCAAGAATCTTTTCGCCGTAGCCGGTCCCGTGGCTGAAGGGCGAATTCTGCTCGCCTACAGAGCGGCCGCAAAATGATTCAGAACTGAATGTCTGCCAACGCGCTGGCTCCTGGTGATCGCCTGCGTGATGTAGTTTTTTCCCAGTTCAACGGCTTGCGCGAGCGATTTGCCGCGGGCCAGTTGAGCCGTGATGGCAGCCGAATACGTGCAACCGGTTCCATGCGTGCTCACACCTCGCACGAATGGAGCCGTCAGCAACAGTTCGGTGTTGCCATCGTAGAAAATGTCCGCGGCTTCCCGGCTGTTTCGCAGATGGCCACCCTTGACCAGCGCCGCGCAACGGAAACGATCGTGAATCATCCGCGCTGCCATGCGCAGGTCTTCAATGGAGGTCAGCCGACGGCCGACGAGCCATTCCGCTTCATCCAGATTCGGCGTTACCAGCGTCGCCAGCGGCAGCATTTCGTTAGTCAGCAGTTGCAAGGCCGTCGCCTTGAGCAGCCGCGTGCCGCTGGTGGAAATCATCACGGGATCGACCACGAGCGGCGGGCGATTGCTTTGTTTGAAGAAGTTGATAACGACGCCGATGATTTCGGTGGAATAGAGCATCCCGGTTTTCACCGCAGTGGGTGGTAATTCGGCAAAGACCGCTTCCATCTGCTGGCGGACAATCGCCGGTCGAGACGGTTGAATGCCGAGAACCTGCTTCGGGTTTTGGGCGGTGATGCAGGTGATCGCGCTGGTCCCGTGAACTCCGAGCGCGGCGAAGGTTTTCAAATCCGCTTGAATGCCGGCGCCGCCGCCGCTGTCCGAACCGGCGATGCTGAGGGCGGAGACGAGTGTAGAGTTGGATTTCATTAAACTTAACTATTTGCGAGCGGTGGCGTGGTCTTGAAGCCACAGCAGATCCGGGTTGCTTGGACTGAGAAATGTAAAGTGCGCGCCGTCACCGAAACCGCCGTCGCGGGCGGCTTTGAGCGTGGCGGCGTCCTGCCAACGATGCGCTTCCACGTGGCCGTCGGCGAACGCCACGGTTCCGAAATTCTGATGCTCGACACTGGGCCGATGCCAGAACAGCCCGGAACTGCCCATGTAAATCACGAATGCCGAATTGCAGATGTTCAACGGCGCCGTGTCAATGAACGTGAACATCTGGCTGGAATTCACGCGCGCCAGATCCGCGCTTTTGGTGAACGTCTGGAAACTGGCGTTCGCCGGATTATCAGATTTCGGCAATTGCCAGCCGAAATAGGAATTCAGCGAATAGTTCCGCAGCCGCGGCCCGGTGATTCCGGCGACGGTCACTTCGGAACGATCGGCAGGGCATTTGTAGATAGCGCGGCCTTTGAGATAATTGGCAAACAGCGCGTAACGCGCATCCAGGAGGTAATCGGGATTGACGAAAAAATCCGGGTAAATGTGTTCGCCGCCCAACGCCCAGAGTTTTCCGTCGTCGGGAGTCACCGCGTAGCCGTTGGCGGGAAAAGCGTCGTTGTTGTCGTCGGTGTAAAGCTGGGAAGTGAGGGCGATCTGCCGGAGATTTCCGAGGCATTGAATCCGATACGCCTTGGCTTTGGCGGTGGACAACGACGGCAACAGCAGCGCGGCGAGAATGGCGATGATCGCGATCACCACCAGCAACTCGATCAAAGTAAACCCGCTGACGCCAGCGCGTCCGAGAGAGCTTGCGGGAATCATTGATCTTCCTGATCGCGTTGAGTTCACGGTCACCCAGATTGTAACGCGCCGGTTTCGAAAAGGAAGCCGGCATCCGGCAAATTGACACTTGGAAGCCCATTCCCGGCGTCGCATAGTTTGCCCATGGACAAACATCAGGTGGCGGAAATTCTCGTCAATATCGGCACGCTGTTGGAATTGAAAGGGGAAAACCCGTTCAAGACACGCGCGTACGGCAATGCGGCGCGGACCATTGAGACGCTGACGGAACCTTTGGAAAGAGTGGTTGCAGAAAATCGCTTGGGCGAAATCTCCGGCATCGGCGCGGCACTCCAACAGAAAATTACCGAACTCGTCACCACCGGCAAACTGGCCTACTACGACGATTTGAAAGCTTCGGTGCCGCCCGGGCTCTTGGCGATGCTTGATGTTCCCGGCGTCGGCCCGAAAAAAATCAAAGCATTGCACGATCAACTGGGGATCAAGAGCGTTGAGGAACTGGAAGCCGCCTGCAAAGACGGTCGTGTCGCCAAGCTCAAGGGCTTTGGCGAGAAGACTGCCGTCAATATTTGCGAAGGGATCAGCCGCCGCCGTTCCTACGCCTCCAAACATTTGCTCAGCGATGCGCTGCTCGTCGCGGAACCGTTGCTGGACGATTTGCGTTCGCATCCCGACGTGATTCGTTGCAGCACGGCCGGAAGTCTGCGGCGTTCCAAGGAGATCGTGGGCGATATTGATCTGCTGGTATCGTCCAAAGTCCCAGCGCAGGTCATCGAAGATTTCACCAGCCAACCCGGCCTGCTGAAGGTCATTGCCAAGGGCGAAACCAAGGCGAGCGTTGTGTTGGAAGGCGGCATTCAGGCGGACTTGCGCGTGGTGAGCGACGCTGAATTTCCGTTCGCCTTGCTCTACTTCACCGGCAGCAAGGAGCACAACATCATCATGCGCCAGCGCGCGATCGAACGCGGCCTGCGGCTCAACGAATACGGACTGTTTCGTTCCAAAGAAGAGACACGCGATTCCAAACTGCTCGTGCGCTGTCACACTGAAGAAGAGGTGTTTCAAGAACTTGGCCTGCACTTTATCCCGCCAGAAATGCGCGAAGATCTCGGCGAGTTCGCGTTGGCCGAAAAGGAACCCTTGCCGCGCCTCATCGAGTGGAGCGATCTAAAAGGTTCGCTGCACAATCATTCCAACTGGAGCGACGGTCACATGACGTTGGAGCAAATTGCCAAAGCGATGATCGAGATGGGCCTTTCCTATTGGGCCATTACGGATCACTCGAAATCATCCTTCCAAGCGAACGGGCTCGATGCCGTCCGCCTGCGCAAGCAAATCCAGGAAGTCAAAGCACTGAACCAGCGATTGGCGGATGACGGTGTTGATTTCCGCCTGCTCACTGGAACCGAGGTGGATATTCTGGCGGAAGGCCGACTCGATTTTCCCGACGATCTGCTGGCCGAACTGGACGTCGTCGTGGCCAGTGCGCATCAACGCCTGGCGATCGATGAGGCGGAAAATACGAAGCGCATCATTCGCGCGGCGGAAAACAAATACGTTCACATGCTGGGTCATGTCACGGGTCGCCTCCTGTTGGAACGAGAACCGCAGAAGGTCAATGTGCAGGCCGTCATCGACGCGTGCGCGGCCACCGGGACTTGGATCGAACTCAATGCCACGCCGGAGCGCCTCGACATGGACTGGCGGCACTGGCCTTACGCCAAGAGCAAAGGCGTCAAATGCGTGATCAACTGCGACGCGCATCGCTTCGAGCACATCGGCTACCTGCATCTCGGTGCGCGCGTCGCCCGCACAGGCTGGCTGACGAAAGGCGATGTTCTGAACACACTGCCCTTGGCCAAGCTAAGAACCGAGTTGGCGCGGAAGCGAAATCGCTGATCCGTGGTGGAGAGTGTTGTTCACCAAACAAAGTTCCAGGCTGAAACGGCGCTCAATTCTTTCATAACGCCATTTCCAGAATCGCGGCCAGTTCAGACGGCGTCAGTAAGATTGGATTTGCCTTCATGCTGCTGGCGGCGGCCGCTTTCACGATCACTTCCGCCGTGTGCTCGCGATGGACGCCGTATTTTCCAAGACGCGGAATCGCCAGATCATCAACCAGCTTGCGCACCCACTCGACGCCCGCTTCTGCGCTGGCCTGAGAATCTCCGGTCAGCCAACACGCGATCTCCGCATATCGCCGAAGCGAGTCGCTTGCGGGCTGGCGTTGACGCAACGCGCGAATGTTCATCTCCATGACGTGTGGCAGGAGCGCTGCGCAGAGTGCGCCATGCGGAGCATTGGGAAACATGCCGCCCAGCGGACCCGCAAAACCATGCACCGCACCGAATCCGGCATTGGCCAAAGCCAGTCCGCCAAACACGCTGGCCAGCGCCATGTCTTCGCGAGCGGCTGGGTCATGGCCATTCTCAAAGGCTATTCGCAGCGACCTGGCAACGCGTCGAATGCCTTCCACACACAGGCCGTCCGTCATCGGATTGGCGCGCGAGCAGACGTAAGGTTCGATGAGTTGCGTCAATGCATCCAGGCCAGTGCTGGCCGTGATCTCGGGCGGTAGATCATAAGTTAATTCCGGATCAACCAGCGCGACCTTCGGCAGCATGAACGGACTGCGCAGACTGACCTTGACGCGGTGTTCGGGCGACGCCAGAACGGAATTGCGAGTCACTTCGGCACCGGTTCCTGCGGTCGTGGGAATCGCAATGAATGGCGCGGAAGGTTCGGTCAAAGCGCGTCCGCGTCCGATGATCTCGACGTAATCGAGCACGTCGCCCGGATTCGTCAGCATCGCGGCAATCGCTTTGCCGGTGTCCAAAGCGCTGCCGCCGCCGAAGCTGATGACCAGATCGCACTTCTCCCCTCGGGCGAGGTCGGTGCCGGCGTGAACGGTTTGGATCTTGGGTTCTCCTGAAACCGGGAAAACGACGGCGGTGACGTCCTGCTCGCCGAGCAATCTCAGCAGCGGTTCCGCCCGCTGGGGATGATGGCCGGTGACGACCAACGCTCGATGTCCGAAGCTGCGGGCGAGCGTTCCAATCTCCCGGAGTTTACCTGCGCCGAAGAGGATTCTCGTGGCGGTGGCAAATTCGAATTGCATGTGGATGAATCGTAAGCAGCGACCCGGCCCGGCGTCCACCTCGAGCTTGGCGAACGGCCATTGCACCACAGCGGCGTTCCGCCGAAGCGCGCTCAAAACTTCCACTCGCCTAGCCCGGCGCCGTTCCGCTAGTCTCCCTGCCTTGCCGCGGGAGCAGTTTCGCGGCAATCAACTTTTGAATTTGGCTCGTTTAAACTTAAATTGAACCCGATGACCTCGACGCAGATCCGCCAGTCGTTCCTCGACTTTTTAAAGTCGAAACAGCACACCATTGTCCCATCGTCCTCGCTGATGCCGGACAGCCCGAACTTGCTGTTCACCAACGCTGGCATGAACCAGTTCGTGCCTATCTTCCTCGGCCAGGTGAAATGTCCCTACACACCCGGACTCGCTGCGGACACGCAGAAATGCATTCGCGCCGGCGGCAAACACAACGACCTCGACGATGTTGGCCTCGACACTTATCACCACACATTTTTCGAAATGCTCGGCAACTGGTCCTTCGGCGATTACTTCAAGAAGGAAGCCATCGAATGGGCTTGGGAACTGGTCGTGACGATCTGGAAATTCCCGCCGCAACGACTTTACGCCACGATTTACAATCCCGATAAATCCAAAGGCGACCCGAGCGAGCGTGACGAAGAGGCTTGGAATTTCTGGGCGGAAAAATTCCGTTCCGTCGGGCTCGATCCCGCGGTTCACATTGTCAACGGCAACAAGAAAGACAACTTCTGGATGATGGGCGAAACCGGCCCGTGCGGTCCGTGCTCGGAACTGCACGTCGATCTCACACCCGCCGGCGATACCAAAGGTTCGCTGGTTAACAAAGGCGACGCCCGTTGTATTGAGATTTGGAACCTGGTTTTCATCCAGTTCAATGCGAACCCGGACGGCACGTTCTCGCCGCTGCCGGCAAGGCATGTTGATACCGGCATGGGTTTTGAGCGCGTGACGAGCATCATTCAAGGCACGAAAGGTTTCACCGATTTTCAGAACGCCAAAATTTCCAACTACGAGACCGACATCTTTCGTCCGATCTTTGACGCTTTGGAAAAGATGAGCGGCAAAAAATACCGCAGCACTTTGCCTTACGCCGCGACTCCAGCGATTCCCGTCGCGCCGATCAAAACCAGCGGCGAAGCGCCGAGCAACATCATCGAGGTTGGCGATGGATGCGGAACCCAATCTGTTCCGGCCAGCGATCACAGGAAAGCTCCGAGTGACGCCCTTGGTTTGCCGGGGAACGAGCAGATCGCTCTCGACATTGCGTTCCGTGTGATCGCCGAT
>JBQCEJ010000126.1:0-7761 GCA_051960355.1 Verrucomicrobiota bacterium
CTCACGGTGAGAATGAGGATGGGAACTTTGCTCCATTCGCGAATGCGCTTCAACACGGTCAACCCGTCCACGTCAGGCAAGCCCAAGTCCAGCAGCACCACATCGGGCTTGCGCTGGGCCACTTCCGCCAAGCCGTCGTTGCCGGTCGCAGCGTCGAGGACGCGATAGCCATTGGCCTCCAACGTCACGCGCAGCAAACGGCGAATCTGCGGCTCGTCGTCAATGATCAGCGCGGTCTGAGCGGGTTTGCTATTTTCAGGCTTCATTAACCAGCTTCAACGATGGGTGGTTTCTCCGGTTGCGGCAAGCGTAGGATGAATAACGCGCCGCCGCCGGGTCGATTTTCGACGCTCACCTTGCCTCCGTGGGCTTCAACAAATCCTTTCACAATGGTCAAGCCCAGCCCGCTGCCGCCGGTCGGCGCAGACGGGCCGCGAAAGAACTTGTCGAATATGCGCGGCAATGAATCTGGTGCGATCCCCGGACCACGATCCGCGACGCTGAACAGAAGATTCCCGTTCGCCATGCCGACAGTCACTTCAATCATTGCACCAGCGGGAGTATGCGTGGCCGCATTCAATAACAAATTGCCGAGCGCATGGAGTATCAACGAGAAGTCCAATCGCACGAGCAACGGTTCGGCGGGCAACGTCGTCTTCACGGGATGCGCCGCCAGCTCACGCTGCAATTCCCGCAACGTCGTCTGGACGAGATCCCGCGCGTCGTGCCAGTCGAGATGTGGACGCACCTTGCCGGATTCAAGGCGCGCCACGTCGAGGAGATTGCCGACCACACGGTTCAACCGGACGTTCGCTTCGAGAATTTCGTCGAGCAACGCGCGCCGCTGTTCGGGCGTCGCGGCGTCAGCCGCCGCGAGTGCGGAGGCCGCACTCGTGCTGGCGGCAAGCGGGGTGCGCAACTCGTGCGAAATCGAGTTCAGCAAGGTGCGACTGAACTTCTCCGATTCCGCCAAGAGCCGGGCCTGTTCCGCCGCCGTGCGCAATTCCACGCGATCCAGAAGCAGCGCCGCCTGCCCAGCAAAAGTCTCCAGCAAATCGCGTTGCGAGAGAGTCAAGTTCTTGTCGGTCAACTGCACCGCGAGGACGCCAAACGCCTTGCGCTCGGTGAAAAGCGGCAAATGAAATGCGCTCGCGCCGGGCAGATTGTCAGTGAACTTTCCCGCGGCTTTGCGCTGGCGAAAAGCCCAATCGGCAACGCCCAGTTCTTTCTCATTGAAGTCCAACGTGCCATCCGGATGCAGCGACAGGCCATTGTCCGCCGGAAGGAGCACGCCGACTGGCGCATGAAACACTTTGCTGACTTGGGAAATCAATTCCCAGACCACCTCGTCGCGCGAAGCTGCATCTGCCAGATCGCGTGTGAACTCATAGAGCGCGACCGCACGTTCCTCGCGTCGCCGCTCCGCCTGTTCCTGGGCGCGTATCCGCGACACAAGCTGCCCCAGCACGATGGCAACGACGAAGTAGAGCCCAAATAGAATTCCGTCCTCCAACTTGGAGATGACGAAGGTGAATCGCGGCGGCAGAAAGAAGAAATCCCAAGCCAGCGCGCTCAACGCGCCCGCGAGCAGCACTGGTCCACGCCCCACTTTGAGCGCCACCAGCACCACTGCCAGCAGGAACACCAAACCGGGCACACGTGGGCCGGAAAGCTGCATCAGTGCCAGATTCAGCAATCCCGTTCCAGCGATAACGCCAGCAGAGAAGAGATATTGTTCGTAACTGGACGCCAGTGCCGGCAGCCACACGCGGGCCGCACTCACGCCGCTTTTCTCTGCACGCACCACCTGCAAATCAATGTCCCCGCTTTCTCGCGCCAGACGCTTGAGCAAGCGATCTCCACGCAACCATTCAAGCCATCCCGAGCCAGCAGGTTTGCCGACGATGATTTGCGTCGCGTTCTGCTGACGGCCAATGCGCAACAATCCGCGAACCAGATCGTCGTCGGTGGTGGTGAACACTTCAGCGCCCAGCTCGCGCGCCGTGGCGAGATTCTTTTCCAATTGCGACTGTGCTCCAGGGGTCAAAGCGCGCGAACTCTCCACATGCACCGCCAGCCACCGGCAGTGTAATCCGTCCGCCATGCGACGCGTCCAGCGCAGTAACGGCTCAGAGAACGGACTTGGGCCAACGCCCACCAGCAGGCAGTGTCCGGTCTTCCATGCGTCTGAACCCGGACTGCTTTCGCGAAATTCGCGCGTGTCCACGCCAACGTGATCGGCCACGAGCCGGAGCGAAAGTTCCCGCAGCGCGGTGAGATTGGCCTCGCGAAAAAAATTGCGAGCAGCCGCCGCCGCACGATCCGGCAGATAGACTTTTCCATCGTGCAAGCGTTGTACCAGTTCAGCGGGCGGGAGATCCACCAGTTCGATCACGGCGTCATCAAGCACACCATCGGGAACAGTCTCGCGGATTTCCGCACCGGTGACCTGACGCACGGTGTCCGCCCGGCTCTCGACGTGTTGCACATTCAACGTGGTGAACACATCAATCCCGGCGTCGAGAAGCTCCGCCACGTCTTGCCAACGTTTCGGGTGGCGTGCGCCGGGAGCGTTCGTGTGGGCGAGTTCGTCCACCACGGCCAGTTGCGGACGACGCGCCAGCACGGCATCCAAATCCATTTCGCCCAGCGCGACGCCGCGATATTCAAGCTGCTTGCGGGGAACTTGTGGCAACCCGGCGGCCAGCGCGTCAGTCTCCTTGCGTCCGTGGGTTTCGACATAGCCGATGACGAGATCGCGTCCGGCTTTCAATTCCTGGTGTGCCGCCTCCAGCATCGCGTAGGTCTTGCCGACACCCGGGCACATCCCGAGAAACACCTTGAGCCGACCGCGCTGCTTCGCGGACTCCTCGCGCTGGATTGAACTCAGCAGCGCATCAGGATTGGGGCGGTCGCCGTCACTCACAGGTTTATCGTATCAAATCCAGCGCCAGGTTCAGCTTCAAAACATTCACGCCCGGCTCGCCCAGCACGCCGAAATCCGCCGTCTCGGTGTTTTGCTGGATGAGTTCGTGCACGTTCTCCGCGCCAAGGCCGCGCGCTTTAGCAACCCTTGCCACCTGAAGTTCTGCGTTGTTCACGCTGATGTGCGGATCGAGTCCGCTACCCGAGGCAGTGACAGCATCAGCGGGAACAGAATTGGTTTCGCTCAAACGATTTTCCCTGCGGTAGGTGGCGATGCGTTCTTTGATTATATCGTTCAGCTTTTGCGACGTTGGGCCAAGATTGCTGCCGCTGGAATTGGCCGCGTCGTAGCCATTGCCTGCTGCCGATGGACGCGGATGGAAATACTTCGCAGCCGTAAAATTCTGCCCAAGCAATTCCGACCCGCGCACTGTGCCGTCCGTGGCGACGATCAAGCTGCCGTTGGCCTTGTGCGGAAATGCGACCTGTGCGATGCCGTAAACAACCAGCGGATACAGGCCGCAGCAGACGACGGCTATTACGACCGTGGCCACGAGCGCGGATCGGAGTTCATGCAGAAGTGCTTTCACATTTCAAACAAGTTTCAGGGCGGTGATGACGACATCAATAACCTTGATGCCAACGAATGGAACGATAACGCCGCCTAGGCCGTAGATGAACAGGTTGCGTTGGAGTATGGCGAGCGCGCCAATCGGCTTGTAGGCCACGCCACGTAAGGCCAGCGGGATGAGCGCGACGATGATGAGTGCATTGAAAATAATGGCGCTTAGAATGGCGCTTTGCGGAGAGGTGAGCCGCATGATGTTAAGCGGCGCAATGGCGGGAAACGTCGCCATGAGCATCGCGGGAATGATGGAAAAATATTTTGCGATGTCGTTGGCGATGCTGAACGTCGTCAGCGAGCCGCGCGTCATCAGGAGTTGTTTTCCGATCTCGACGATTTCGATGAGTTTCGTCGGATTGCTGTCGAGGTCCACCATGTTACCAGCTTCGCGGGCGGCTTGTGTGCCGGTGTTCATCGCCACGCCGACATCGGCCTGCGCCAGAGCGGGCGCGTCGTTCGTGCCGTCACCGGTCATGGCGACGAGATGACCGGCAGCTTGTTCGTCGCGGATGCGCTTCAATTTCGCCTCGGGTGTCGCTTGCGCCATGAAATCGTCCACACCCGCCTCGGCGGCAATGGCGGCAGCGGTGAGCGGGTTGTCGCCGGTGATCATGACGGTCTTGATACCCATCTTGCGGAGGTGAGCGAAGCGTTCTTTGATCCCGCCTTTGACGACGTCCTTCAGTTGCACGACGCCGAGCACTTCGCGACCTTCAACCACGACGAGCGGCGTGCCGCCCGAGCGGGAGACTTCATCCACAGTCTGCGCGACAGCGGATGGAAATGAGCCACCGAGTTTGTCCACGTAAATCCGCATCGCATCCACCGCGCCTTTGCGAATGGAACGCGCCGCGCCGCCGTTGGCGGGGAAATCCACGCCGCTCATGCGGGTTTGCGCGGTGAAGGGAACGAATTGCGCATGGGGTGCGGCGACTTCACGACCGCGCAGATTGAACTTCTCCTTAGCCAACACCACAATGCTGCGCCCTTCGGGAGTTTCATCCGCAAGCGAGGCGAGTTGCGCGGCGTCGCTAAGGCGTTCGGCAGGAATGCCCGGCGCAGGCAGAAACGCGGAGGCCATGCGGTTGCCGAGAGTAATTGTGCCGGTCTTGTCGAGCAGCAGCACATCCACATCACCCGCAGCTTCAACCGCGCGACCGCTCGTAGCCATGACGTTTCGGCGAATGAGCCGATCTATGCCGCTGATACCGATGGCGCTCAGCAAACCGCCAATCGTCGTCGGAATCAGTCACACCAGGAGTGCAATGAGCACCGGCACGGAGAACACGACACCAGAGTAGATGCCGAACGCTTTCAACGTCACACAGACAAGCAGGAAAATGATCGTGAGCGCGGAGAGCAGAATGGTGAGCGCGATTTCGTTGGGTGTCTTCTGGCGTTTTGCGCCTTCGACCATGGAAATCATGCGGTCGAGGAAGCCGTGACCCTTTTCGGCGGTGACGCGGATGACGATGCGGTCACTGATGACCCGCGTGCCGCCGGTGACCGCGCTGCGGTCGCCGCCACTTTCGCGAATGACGGGCGCGGATTCGCCGGTGATGGCGGCTTCGTCCACGCTAGCGATGCCTTCGATGACTTCGCCGTCAGCAGGAATGACATCGTCCGCTTCACAGACAACGAGGTCGCCCTTCTGGAGTTCAGGTGCGGGAACTTTTTCTTCACGACTGTTCTTCAAACGGCGGGCGACGGTGTCCTTGCGGGCTTTGCGCAAACTGTCGGCCTGGGCTTTGCCGCGTCCTTCGGCGACGGCTTCCGCGAAGTTGGCGAACAGCACGGTGAACCAGAGCCACACGGCGAGTTGCGCAATGAAGCTGCGGTCGGTTGGTGACTTGAAGATGGCGACGGTCGTCAGTGCCGCACCAATCATCGTCACAAACATGACGGGATTCTTGAACATCAGCCGTGGGTCGAGCTTCTTGAACGACTCGCCGACGGCTGGCCCGACGATGTTCCAATCAAAGAGGGATGGAGCTTTTGGGGTCATGGTAACCTTTCCAGATTAAAACAGTTTTCCCTGCAACATCAGGAAGTGCTCGACGATTGGACCAAGCGCGAGCGCAGGCAGGAAGTTTAGCGCGCCGACCAGGAGAATCGTGCCGAGCAGCAGGATGACGAACGTGCCGCCGTGAACGGGGAATGTTCCCGAGTTGGCAGGCGCGGCCTTTTTTTGCGCGAGCGAACCCGCCAGCGCCATGATGGGAATGATCATCCAGAAGCGGCCAATCAACATCGCGAGGCCGAGCGTGGTGTTATACCAGGGCGTGTTGGCGGTCAGCCCCGCAAAGGCACTGCCGTTGTTGCCAGTCGCGGAGCTAAATGCGTAGAGCATCTCGCTCAAGCCATGCGGACCGGCGTTATTCAACCCGGCGTCGCCCCACTTGCTGACCGCCGCCCACGCCGAGAAGCCAAGGATGGAGAGGCAGAGCACAAGCAGCGAAAGCATTGCCATTTTTACATCGAATGCGCCGATCTTTTTGCCGAGATACTCCGGTGTGCGGCCAACCATCAATCCGGCGATGAATACGACGAGGATGACGAACACGAGCATGCCGTAAAGTCCCGCGCCGACGCCGCCGAAGATGATTTCGCCGAGCTGGATGTTGAACAGTGGCACAAACCCGCCAAGCGGCGTGAAGGAATCGTGCATCGAATTGACCGCGCCGCACGAGGCGTCCGTCGTGATGGAAGCGAACAGCGCGGAGTTGAAGACGCCGAAGCGGACCTCCTTGCCTTCCATGTTGCCATCGTTGGCGGCAAGGCCGAGTTGCTGATGAATCGGGTTGCCAGCGGATTCGGCCCACCAACACGCGAACACGCCAGCGAGGAACAAAATCATCATCGCCGCCCACACCGACCAGCCGTGCGCTTGATTTCTGGTCATGCGTCCCAGCCAGTAGGTCAGTCCGCTACCGATGCTGAAAATCGAAAGCATCTGCATAAAGTTCGAAAGCGGCGTGGGATTCTCAAACGGATGCGCAGCGTTGGCGTTGACGTAGCCACCGCCGTTTGTGCCGAGCATTTTGATTGCGACCTGCGACGCCATCGGGCCTTGGACAATGGTTTGTTCGTCCAACGTCTGCTCTTCCATCATGGGTTTGCCGTCCGTGCCGAGGACGGTTTCACCCTTATCATTCTTCTTCTCGACAGAGATTTTGTAAGGCTCTACGAGTTTGGCCTTCGTGTAGGGTTTGAAGTTCTGAATCATTCCTTGCGACACGAGAAACACCGCGAACACAAGGCAGAGCGGCAGCAGCAGGTAGTAGGTCACGCGCACGAGGTCCACCCAGAAATTGCCCAGCGTTTTGGCCGTGTGCCGGGCGACACCACGCACAAGAGCGGCAGCCAGACCGATTCCAACGGCAGCGGAGACGAAATTGTGGATGGTCAGGGCGACCATCTGCGAGAGATACGACATCGTGGATTCGCCACCGTAATCTTGCCAGTTGGTGTTGGTGGTGAAACTGACCGCCGTGTTGAACGCAAGGTCGGGCGAAAGCGGGCCGAGCCCTTGCGGATTGAGCGGGAGCAGATGCTGCAATCGCAAGATCGCATACGTGAACGCGCAGCTTACCAGACTGAACAACAGCATGGCGAACGTGTATTGCTTCCAGTCGTGCTCCTTGTTCGCCTCCACACCGAGCAAGCGATACGTCAGGCGTTCAAACGGTTTCAGAACGGGATCAAGCCAGGTGCACCCCTCGGCGTCGAGAACGCGTGAGAGGTAAAGCCCCATCGGTTTCGTGATCAACGCGAGGGCGGTCAAGAATAGCGCGAGTTGCAGCCAGTCATTTGCGTGCATATTCGGTCCTCAGAATTTTTCGGGGCGCAACATCGCCACGAACAAGTAGATGAACAAAGCCAGGGCGATGCCGCCCACAATCAGGTTTTCCATAACTGCCTCCTACAAAGATTCGCAACCGCGCAGATAAGCGGCACTCGCGACGAAGAACAGCAACGTCACGCCGAGATAAATGAGATCGCTCATGATTTTGAACCGCACCACAGGCAAATGTCGTCCTGCTGACCTCACTTTGCCGCAACTCGCTGGAACGGCCTAATCAAGAAGCCGGTTAAGAGCGTTAAGATTTCGTAAAGATTGTGCCCGGCGCGCGGTTGGCGTTACCCTGCGGGTGCATTATTTAGGCAACCCTTGTCCCGCTGCCGCTGCCAAGATCACGACCAGCCAGGGA
>JBQCEJ010000127.1:0-3313 GCA_051960355.1 Verrucomicrobiota bacterium
GACTACGTCGAGCAGCTCACGTTTCTGCTGTTCTTGAAAATGGCGGATGAGCAGTCGCGTCCGCCGTTCAACAAGCCGTCGGCTGTGCCCAAGGAGTTCGCCTGGCCCAGCCTGCTGGCGCGTGACGGCGACGAGTTGGAGACGCATTATCGGCATGTGCTCGAATCGCTCGGCAAACAGAAGGGCATGCTCGGCGTCATCTTCCGCAAGGCGCAGAACAAAATCCAAGACCCGGCCAAGCTGCGCCGGCTCATCGTGGACCTGATTGACAAGGAGCAGTGGTCGAGCCTGTCCGCCGACGTGAAGGGCGACGCTTACGAGGGGTTGCTGCAAAAGAACGCCGAGGACGTGAAAGGCGGCGCGGGCCAATACTTCACGCCGCGCCCGCTCATCGCCGCGATGGTAGATGCGGTGTCACCGCAACCTGGCCAATCTATTTGTGATCCGTCCTGCGGCACGGGTGGTTTCCTGTTGGCGGCGCATGATCATTTGGTGAAGCACCATTCACTGGATCGCGCCCAGAAGAAGAAGCTGCGCGACGGCACGTTCTTCGGCATCGAGTTGGTGGATAGCGTCACGCGGTTGTGCGCGATGAATCTCCTATTGCACGGAATAGGTGGGGACTCCGACTCGGAGTTGCCGGTGGTGACGAAGGATGCGTTGGCCGGGAAGCATGGCGAGTATGACATCGTGCTGGCCAATCCGCCGTTCGGCAAAAAGAGCAGCGTGACTATCGTGAACGAGGCGGGCGAGCAGGCGAAGGAATCGCTGGTGATCAATCGCGACGATTTCTGGGCGAGCACGAGCAACAAGCAGCTCAATTTCCTCCAGCACATCTTCACCATCCTCAAGCAGCACGGGCGCGCGGCGGTGGTGTTGCCGGACAACGTGCTGTTCGAGGGCGGCGCGGGCGAGACCATCCGGCGCGAATTGCTCAAGCAGGCGGACGTGCACACGTTGTTGCGCCTGCCCACGGGCATCTTTTACGCGCAAGGCGTGAAGGCGAACGTGCTGTTCTTCGACCGCAAACCCGCACAGGAAAAGCCGTGGACGGAGAAACTCTGGATTTACGACCTGCGCACGAACAAACATTTCACGCTCAAGGAAAACACCCTCAAGCGCAGCGATCTGGATGAGTTCGTGGCGTGCTACAAACCCAAGAATCGGCACAAGCGCACCGAGGGCGAGCGTTTCAAGAGCTTCACCTACGACGAACTGCTCAAGCGCGACAAGGTGAACCTGGACATCTTCTGGCTGAAAGACGAAGCGCTGGAAGAATCGGCAAATCTGCCTGCGCCCGAAATCATCGCGCAGGAAATCACGGATGATTTGGAAGCAGCGTTGGAGCAGTTCGCGACTATTGCGGAGGATTTGAAGAAATGAGTTTGGTGGTGATGATCGGCCTGCTCGTTCTGCCTGCAATCGCGGTGCAGCGGAGCGGTGTGGATTTTCGCTGGGCAGGCGCTTATGCAGTGGGGATCAGCGCACTCACGTACTGGGTGTATGCCCATGACAAAAGACGCGCAGAAGAAGGTGGGTGGCGCGTGCCCGAGGCGAGATTACACCTTTTGGATTTCTTGGGCGGTTGGCCGGGCGCATTTGTGGCGCAGCGAAGGTTGCGCCACAAATGTTCCAAAAGCAGTTATCAGTTTGTGTTCTGGCTGATCGTGGTCGCATGGCAATTCGTGGCGTTTGACTCCCTTCAGAATTGGAAATTCTCGAAGGCCGGACTGAGCTTTCTTGAGCGCACGTCGGATCACCGAAAATAACCAGAAAGCGAGCCATCTCAACCGGTGGGGGATTTCCGCACTGCCGGCGCGCGGTCGTTTCCCAGGCGTGCAATCTGGTCCGGTGTGGCTGGCTGCGTTACGATCTTCAGCAACCGATAACTTTTCCCCGGCGGTTGCGGCAATAGCAATCCTTCCAAAGCGGATTCGGGCGGCACATCCTCCCATCCTTGCTCGCCCGTGGATTTGTTCTTCTCGCCAAATCCCGAAACGCGCGGGACCAGCACGTCCTCGGCACCTTCCTGTCTGATCCAGTAACCCCGGCTTTCGCGCTTCGCCGGGCCGCCGAAAATGGCTTCCGTGAATGGGAGATTAAATTCTCCACCCGGCCCGCGGAGCAGCACCGTGGCGCGTTCGCCCGGTTTGATGACTGCGCCGTCCTGAACGACTCGATTGCACATACCCTAAAATTTAACAACCAACGCTTGGAAATCCAATTGGTTCTCCAGCGGCATCGGCAGACTGCAACCTTTCAGCACCGGCACGCCTGGATTTCATCCTGCTGAAAATCGCAGACTGCCGACGCGTGGAATTCCGCCTGACTCCGGCAATTCAGCAGCGTTTCACTCCATTCCGCTTCGCATTGCCAGATCATCTTGCCGGTTGGAAATGGACGGCTAGGACTTTGATTTGAGCCTTGCCGGTAACGTTCATTTCCAAGTCTGCGAGAACCGAAAGATTGCTTCCGTTCGCCGTTCGCGCGCTTGCGTCAAGCGAAGTTCAGGATGGGATGGGTTCGCGCGACGGCAAACGCGCCACCACGAAAGCGCCGATCAGGAACAGCACCGCACTGTAGCTGAACGCGGCGGTCGTGCCGAATGCAGACCAGAGCACGCCCACCACCACGCTTGAAAGGAAATCGCCGACGCCATTGACCGTCGCGAGCACGCCGAAGGCCATGCCGTGATGCTCTTCGCCCACCAGATCCGCGCAGAGCGAGTCTTCCAGAGTTTCCTCTATTCCGACATAAATGCCGCCAAGTACGAAAATGCAGGCAAGCGTCCAGAGAGTGATCGGAAGCGCGATGATCAGTATCGCCATCAGTGCGGCGAGTCCGTAACCAATCGCCAGCACGAGGGATTTGCGAAAGCGATCGGCGAGAAAACCGGCCCCGTATGCAAAGGCCGCGTAGAAAATATTGTGCGCAACATAGAGGCTTACGGCGATGCTGGCGGCTTTGGCCGGCCCCAACGTCGGTGCCAGCTTTTGAGTCGCGAGCAGGATCAGCAGCGTGTGCGCGAAGTCGCCCGCTCCGAACACACCGACAGCGACCAGAAATTTGCGGTAGGTCGACGGCAGCATTCGCAATCGCTCGCCGAAGGAGATGTGCGGAACAGGTTTGCGCTCTTTTTCTTTCACGGCAAACGCAATGACTGCGGCCGCCAACAAACCCGGAATCACAGTCAGCGCGAACAGGCTTGAGTAATCGTGATGAACGAGTTGCAGCAGAAAGACCGCGCTGGCTGGACCCACGATGGCGCCGACTGTATCCATCATGCGCTCGAAACCGAAAGCAGATCGGAAGA
>JBQCEJ010000128.1:0-20564 GCA_051960355.1 Verrucomicrobiota bacterium
CGTCGCCGGATGACACGACACATAGATGATCTGCTCGGGCGCCTGTTCCCGCAGCAATTGCAAGGTCTCGGGCCAGCAACCTTTCCGCGGTGGATCAAGCAAAACCGTGGTCGCCTCCACAGGAAAACGGTGCAGCACCTCGGGCATGATTCGCTCCACCGCGCCGGAGACGAATTCGCCGTTGGTCACGCCGCGCCGCTCCGCGTTGATCCGCGCCGATTTGATCGCCAGCTGGTCAAATTCCACGCCGATGAAAGATTCGACCGCCGACGCGAGTTCAATTCCAAAGAAACCCACGCCGCAAAACAGGTCAATCAAATGCCGCGTTCCGCTGTTCTTCACAAACCCGCGAACCGTTTCGACGAGTTTGGGCAGCAGGAAGAAATTGTTCTGGAAGAACGAATCGCGCGGCACTTCCCAGCCTTCGGGTGGAATGCGCAAAACCACTTTGATCCCGCCTTTGGGCGGCGGATTGGCGCGCACGTGCTTGATCTGCTCGTTCAAGGCCGGCTCGGCGATCTTGCATTCGTCGAGGTCTTCCACCAGTCCGCAATCCCACCGCACAAATCCGATGTTGAGCTTCTGCTCCGGCTTGTTCCACTGACTGCGGATCATGATCCGATTGCGATAGCCGTAAGGTTGCGGGCACGGCACCACGGGCGCGACCGCTTCGGGAGAAATTTTGCCGACGCGCTCGAAGAGATCACTGATCTGCTTGTGTTTGATGCGCAATTGTTCCGTGTAGGAAATGTGTTGATACTGACAGCCACCGCAAGCGGCGAAGTAACGGCACGGCGCTTCCACGCGTTCGGGCGAAGGTTGTAGAACCTTCGTGAGTTTGGCCCGCGCAAAATTCTTTTTCACCTCGGTGATCTCGGCTTCCACCGTTTCGCCCACCAGGACGAAGGCCACGAACACGACGAAATCGTCCACGCGTCCGACGCCTTCACCACCGAAGGCGATATCGTGGATCGTGACCGTTAGTTTATCACCGAGTTTCAAAGACATGAGAATGACAGGACCTGATTTGGGTTAAGCGTTGCCGGTTAAAGGCCAATAATAGCGGCGCAGTTTGTAAAATTCAACGCTTCGCATCTGATCCTTGCTGAACAGGGCGCATCCTGACACTGCCCCCGGAGCGCGACCTTCAGGTGGCTTCAATGTGCATTCTGATTGTGTGAAATCATTGCCCTGCGGGTTTGCGCAACTTGAAGCGGCGTAAACGCCGCGCTCCTCCTGCAATGTGAACCGGGACAGTGTCAGGATGCACCCCGCTGAACATATGATACTCTCCTCGATTCAGAATCACCGCTGCGCGAAGGGGCTGTGGAGATAGCACTTGCCCGTCGGAGTTGCCGCATTAGTCTCATTGTGTGAAACTGCTTTTCATCGGCGACATTGTGGGAAGTCCAGGCCGGCGCGCGGTCAAAGAACTCGTGCCAAAACTGCGCGAGCAGCACGCCCTGGATTTCGTCATTGCCAATGGTGAAAACTCAGCCGGTGGTTCAGGCATCACGCCGCGGATTGCGGAAGAGCTGTTTGCTGCTGGCGTGGACGCGATTACGACCGGCGATCATCTTTGGGATCAGAAGGAAGTCATCGAATTGTTGCAAAGCGAAAAGCGCTTTCTGCGCCCGATCAATTATCCCGCTGAAACGCCGGGCCACGGAAGCACCGTTCTGGAATGGAGAAACGGCAATCTTGGACGTGCGGCTCACGAGACGGCGGGAAACTCAGCGGTTGAATCTTCCAGCCACGATTTGAACCCGGCACTGATTGCGGTGGTGAATGTCCAGGGCCGCACCTTCATGGCGAATCTGGAAAATCCATTTCACGCCATGCGCGCCGAAATTGCACGCTTGCGCCAGCAAACCTCGATCATCTTTGTGGATGTTCACGCCGAGGCTACTTCTGAAAAAATTGCGTTGGCGCGCATGCTGGATGGCCAGGTGAGTGCGGTGATCGGGACGCACACACATGTGCAAACGGCGGACGAACAGATTTTTCCTGGCGGCACCGCTTACCTCACGGATGCAGGGTTCACCGGTCCGCACGAAAGCGTGATTGGTCGCGAGATTCAACCGGTGGTTCAGCGTTTTCTCACCAACATGCCGCAGCGATTTGAAGTGGCCAAGGAACGCGTGCTGTTGCAGGGCGCGATGATCGAGATCGACGAATCCACGGGCAAAGCCTTGGCGATCCAACGGGTTTCCGAGCGGGTTGCCTGAAAGTAGTGTGGCTTTGCAAATGCCAACGGCCCGGCTTCGTCCGGAACACCTTGCCAAGCCCGCGAGATTCCGCTCATGCTCCTGCGCGTTGCAAAACCAAGGTAGGATTCAAAACTATCGACCGACCAATCACGTTATGAACATCAAATTCCAATTCAGTGTGGTGACGGCTTTCACGCTCCTTGCGGTTCTACAGTTTGCCGGATGCGCTTCTCCTGAATCCAAGGAAACTCCAGGCAAGCCGTTTCAGGACAGCCAGCATGCGGGCGGACCGCAAAAAATTCCTGGCCGCGTCCAATGCGCCGCTTACGATTTCGGTGGCGAAGGCGTGGCTTATCACGACACGGATTCAATCAACGAAGGCAGCGGACGGCTGAATCCTGCCAATGGAACGTATCTCAACGAATTTCGCATCGGCGAGGCCGTGGACACGTCGTACACCAAATTCCACGACACAGTGGACAACAGTCCGTTCAATCGCGTGCAGCCGAGCGAAGGCCAATTGTATGTCGGTTGGACTGCTCCCGGCGAATGGTTCAACCTGAGTGTTGAGGTGGAGCGCGCTGGCGTTTACACGATGGATCTTCTCTACACCTCGAACCGCGGCGGGAAGATTGCGCTGGACCGCAATGGCCGGCCCTTGGCCTCAGGATTGGAACTGACTTCCACTCGCGACGACCGGGAGCCGCTCGCCTGGCGTCAATGGCATCATTGGAACGTGATGACGAATCTGGCGGAGGTGAAATTGCCGAAAGGCCGCAGCGTCTTGACGGTTCACATCGTCACGGAAGGCAACATGAATCTGGCGTGGCTGGACTTTAAGGCGAAATAAATTCTCAACGGACGCGAGCCATTGTTCCAGCGCATTAGACAGGGTAGCCGCTGTCTTTCAATCGAGCGCGGCTGTTTTGCGCGCCTCTGGCTTGCTTCTTTTGGATGTAGAGCCGCTGTTGCGCCGCTTTCTCCAGGAAAGCCTGTTCGCTCTTCAGCTTGAGAAATGTGTCGCACCGTTCCCGCGCCAGTTCGCCTTTTTGAATCGCTTCCAGCACGGCGCAGCGCCCCTCCACGGTGTGGCTGCAATTTCGATAATGGCAGCGCAAGGCAATCTCCTCAATGTCGGCGAAGGCTTCGCGGCCGGTTTCGCCCGAAAGCCACATCTGAAACTCGCGCATCCCCGGCGTATCGATCACCAAACCGCCATTTGGCAAAACAATCAACTCGCGCCAGCTCGTGGTGTGACGCCCTTTGGAGTCTCGCTCGCGGACTTCGGTCGTGGGCAAGATTTCATCGCCATAAATGTGGTTGATCAGCGTTGATTTGCCGACGCCCGATGCGCCGATGAATACAATCGTCTGACCGGGTTGCATCCATTTCTTCAGGCTGCGCATCGCCCGGCCCGTTTTAGCACTCACCGCGATCACTGGCGCATCGGCGGCGATTTTTTCCACCAATGCAAGCTTGGCCGGAAGATCGTCGCAAAGATCGACTTTGTTGAGCACGACGACTGGTTTGACGCCGCCTTCGACAACCATGGCGAGGTGACGTTGGATCAAGCCGGGGTTGAAGGATTGATCAACCGCCTGGACCACGAATGCGACGTCCACGTTGGTGACCAAAACCTGTTCGACGACTTCACGCCCCACGATTCTGCGGGACAGTTTGGTGCGTCGCGGCAGCACGTGGTGGATCATTGCCTTATCGGGCTCTTTGGGCACAGGCGAGAACGCCACCCAATCGCCGACCTTCGGCAATTCCGCCGCGGAACGCGCCGCGTGCAGCAGCTTGCCGGAAATTTTCCCGATCAACGGATCATTTTCCGAAAACAGGACATAGTGATGTTTGTCTTCCACGGCAATGCGGCCGGGTCTGAAACCCAATTGGCGGGAGCTGGCGAAACTCTTTTCCAGAGCGTCGGTCCAGCACAGCGTCTCGAGCGTTATGATCTGTTCTGACATGAATATCACTCAACGCTAGCCCGTTCAGCCGTGGACGCCAAGCGGCAAAGGCGCTGGCCAAGCAATTCGGGCGCACCGGACACACGCACCGGAATCAGCAAGAGATGCCGGCAAACCGGACGCGCATTTCTTATCGGTCAGGCCAGGTGCGTGTCATTCGAGGCCAAGATTGTCTCGATCCGAGTCGGTCCGCTGGAAATTGCGCCCGTTCCGCTGGCGCAAAACGGCAAACCTTAATTAATTCCCGCCAAACATCGATTAACAAAAGCCGAACCTTAATCAAGAAACGGCAAACATTAATTAATGAATCGCAAATCTTAATTAAGAAACGCCGGCAATTAATTAGGAAACGAGGAACATTAATTAAAAAAGGCGGCCAATTAATTAAAGAAACGCGAATATTAATTAAGGAATGGCAGCAATTAATTAGGAAACGGCAAACATTAATTAATGTTTGCGTTCCGTCGGCAAAGGAGACCTCACTTCTGGCGAAAGAGAGGTCACTTGCGGCAGAAGAGATCTCACCTCTGGCACAGGAGAGCTGTCTTCCGGCAGAAGTGGCCCGGCTTTTGCCAAAGGAGACCAGACTTCCGGCAGTTGACATCCGACTTCCGGCAAAGGCGACCTCAGTTGCGGTGACGGAGACCCGGCTTCTGGCAATCGCCTCCGATCTTTGATCGAAGATTTGGGATTTCTGGCAAGTCGTCCCGATCCGTTAGCTTTTCCCCGAAAGCGCGGAAGGATTCGAAGCGAATTTCACGAAGGAACGCGAATTTTGGGCAATAACAATTGTGCCGCAGCACCGGGCATATTTCTTTTCTCAGCCACCGCTTGATTCCCGGCAGCGATTTCCATAATTTGCGGGCAATCCGTTGGCAGGGATGAAACCCTTTTCGAACCGTTTCCTTTCTTCCAATGGTCATCGGGAACTCAGTTATCTGTGAAAAAAGGCAACGGCTCAAAAAACAAGGACTCCAAAGACTCCGGCCTCAATTTTGAAGCCCAGCTCTGGGCCGCCGCCGAGCAGGCAATGCCTGCACCCCATTGCGAAGCGCCGGAATACGATAATGCCCGTCCGGAACGACTCGGTCGCGTTGATGAATACTTTCCCGGCGGATGCGCCAGCGCGGAAGGCAAAGTCGGCGGCTGCAACCCTTTCAGGGTTGTCGAATTTTCGGAACGATCACCCAGGGTAGCTCATTCCTCGCAACCCTGGGCTGAACGACATAGCCCCGTTGGGGCAAAAACATTTCGCGGCAGCTACGAACAATCATGGCCGTGCGCAAGCACCCCGCGCAACGCCTACAGCTTCCGCACCGACCTGCATCCCGAACTCAATGCCGATTTCGTGCCCGTCCGGAAGGACATCGCCAACCCGCCGTTCAACATGCGCGATTGGGCCGGCCAAAATCTGCGGCAGCCTGACGCTTTAGCAATCTGGAACTAGAACAAAAACCAATGAAAAAGCTGAAAGTCGAATTGGAGAACTGTTACGGAATCAAAAAGCTTAAGACCGAATTTGACTTTCAAGCGACCGGCGTGTTCACCATCTACGCTCCAAATGGCGTGATGAAAACTTCGTTCGCAAGTGCTTTTCGGGACTTCAGTCTCGATGAGAAATCGTCAGACCGAGTGTGGCCAGCCAAAAAAACAATACGAACAATCGTTGATGAAAACGGCAAAGAGCTTCCACGCGAAGCAGTGTTTGTCATTGAGCCTTATAACCAAGGATTCCGTAGCGAAAAAATTTCAACGCTTTTGGTGAACGAGGAATTGAGGAAGAATTACGACGCGATCCATAAAGGGATTGATGACAAAGCGGAAGCGTTGCTTGCAGAGCTTAAACCGAGGGCTGGACTCAAGGACGGGATAAGGGAAGAACTTTCAGACGCCATCACGCACAACAAAAAAGATTTTTATCGTGCTCTTGGTCGAATTAAGGAGGAGGTTCAGGATGAAGAAGACACTCCGATTGGAGATGTTGTTTACACCGACATTTTCAATCCCAAGGTCATGGCTCTTTTGGCAGACGCCAGCTTTCGGGAAAGGATTCGCACCTACATTGAGAAATACGACGAGTTGTTGAGCAAATCGACGTTCTTCAAGAAGGGAGTCTTCACGCACAACAATGCCGCTGATATTGCGAAAAGCCTCAACACGAATGGTTTTTTTAAGGCCGAACATTCTGTCTTCTTGCGGATCAACGGAGAAAAGAAGGAAATCAGTTCCCTCAAGGAACTAGAAAGCGCGATCCAGTCTGAGAAAAGCCGAATCCTCACCGACGATAAGCTAGTGGCTGCCTTCGAGGCCATTGATAAGCAACTAATCAAGAACGCCGAGCTTCGGGCGTTTCGCCAGTGTTTGGAGCAAAATCAGATTGTGCTTCCTGAATTGGCGAATCCCGAACGACTAAAACAGAAGTTGTGGGTGGCATACCTCGTGCGCTCAAGGGAGCGGTTTAACGAATTGCTCGACGCCTTCAATGCTGGCAAGGTCAAGATTGCTGAAATTGTTGAGGAGGCCAAAAAAGACCGGACCAAGTGGACGGAAGTCATCAGCATTTTCAATGATCGTTTTTCCGTTCCTTTTGTCGTTCGCATGGATAATCAGGTGGATGTAATTTTGCGCAGCGACGCACCCGCTCTCTCGTTCGACTTTTTAGAAGATTCAAACGACAAAAACTCCCTTGCCGCTCCGCTTGAAGAGGGGTCGCTCATGCAGGTGTTGAGCAATGGCGAAAAGCGCGCCCTGTATATTTTGAACATCATCTTCGAAGTCGAAGCAAGGAAGGCAGCGAAACAGCAAACGCTCTTTGTCATCGACGACATTGCGGATTCCTTCGACTACAAAAACAAATACGCAATTATCGAATACTTGAAGGAAGTCTCGGATGAGCCGCAATTTCGACAAATCATTTTGAGCCACAATTTCGATTTCTACCGCACCGTTTCCGGTCGGCTTCAATTGAAGCGGGAGGGGCGGATGTTTGCCGGTAAGACCAATGAAGAGGTTTTCTTGCAAACGGAGGTGTATCAAAAATCTCCTTTTGCTCATTGGAAAAAGAACTTGTCCAACGACAGAATGCTCATTGCATTCATTCCGTTTTTGAGGAACTTGGCTGAGTTTTCTGGCGACGACGCGTCCTTTCTTAAACTAACGTCGCTGCTACATGTAAAAGCCGATACGGACAACATCAGTGTGGCTGATCTTGAAGGCCAAATTAAGAAAAGCCTGCAAGATCAGCCGGCATTGTCTTTGAAAAACCCGGCTAGCAAAGTCAAAGACCTTATCTATCAGGTCGCTTCTCAAATCGTCGGTGATGCCTCGGACAGCCACGCATTGGAGGATAAAATTGTGCTTTCAATGGCGATTCGGCTCAAAGCGGAGGCCATTATGATAGATAAGATCAACGACCCTTCCTTTTGCGCGGGTATCACCAGCAATCAAACGATTGAATTGATTAAACGATTCAAAGCTGATTTCGGGGTGGAAAAAGAGGCGATACAACTATTTGAGCAGGTTAATCTGATGACCCCAGAAAACATCCATCTCAACTCGTTCATGTATGAACCGATCTTGGATTTATCGGCGCAACATCTTAAAAGGCTCTACGGAAAGCTCTGTGTAATGAAATGATTTGTGCTGCTGCGATAGTGGTGAAAACCCTCGAGCCGAGAACGGTTTTGGAATTGGCGAGCAGGGCGTCTGGTGGCAGTCTGGCAGAACGGGCGGTGCGGATTTTTCCGTCCGATATTCCGACTTGTTCCGGCGCAATGGCGCTTCACGACAACCCAAAGCCTTCATGAATCCATCCATCACTGGACCAGTGCTGGAGCAAGCCGCGCTCGAATGGCTCGGCGACTCAATCAACTAAACCATGAAACACAAAAACTTGAATTCTCTACTGCGGACTGTGTCCTTGTCCTTTGTCTTGCTGGTTGGATGCACACCGATGCGTTACTCCCAATACACCGGCCAGAAAAAAACCTGGCCTACAGCCAGCGAGGCAATGGCCGAGACGCAATACAAGGTTCCGGTCTATCGTGGTTGGCCGGATCGTCCATACACCGTTCTTGGCAGCCTCCGCTTTGTGGATCCGAACAAGTACTGGGACGAGGGAGTCATGAATATGGCCTGCGACATGGCGCGAAAGAAGGGAGGAGACGCGATTGTGATGCGGGATTTCGGAACAGAATCTGGAGTCAGTGTGACTATTGGATCGGCTGCCGACAAAGGATTGTCTTTCCGAAACGATGTGACGGCATTGGTCATCAAATGGAAGAGCCCGCAGGAGATTGCGGCAGAGAGAGCGACTTTGGAAAAATTGACGGGACGCCTCAAACACGAACATCCCGATTTAGCCGCAAGGAAAGAACTGGTTGAGCTCGCGACCGAATATGTCAGGTTTCAGGGAATCGATCTGAATTCAGAGGAAGCCAATCAGCAACTGCAACAGGCGTTAACTGAAGTTGTGAATTCGCCGAAGGAAGGACCATCCACGTGGTTGTTTCGCGGGACAGTGAGGCATGGCGGGTTAACTACCTCGTGGAGCGACACCGTTTATGGTCTGGCCACCGTTTCATCCACTGGGGAGAACTTGACGATTTTTTCCAGTTCCGACAGGTCTGATCTTACTTTCAGCGGATCCTTGAAGGGTGGAAGGCTTGCAGGGCAAATCGGATTTTCAACCGGTTCGACCATCATTTCAGGAAAAGCGGACGGCGTTTATACCGATCAGAAAATTGCCCTCACAGGCCAAGGCCAGACTCCGGATGGAACGTATCAAGGAAGCTTCTCGTTTAGCCGCTGAATAAATCACCATTTGAATCACCATGAAAAAACCTATCGCAGTTCTTGCATTCGCCCTCATAACTTTGGCATGTGCGTTCTGCCTTTTTAAGACCCGGGCCGCTGAAGCGGGAAGCTTTCAAAAATATGAATATGTCACGATTCGTTGGGCCGGAAGAGATAACACCCATTTGATCCGCTCCAATGGAAAGGTCGAAATGCTTGGCATGATCCTTAACAAAGTTCCGCGACCTGATCGAACCGACGAACGAGCGTTTTATATGAACATCGCCATGAATTCCGTAGCCAGGGAGGGATACGAGTTCGCCGGAATGACCACCGACGAGATTATCATGAAGCGGGCACTTCAACCGTGAAGTGAACGCAGCATTTTGGACAGGTGAAACTCTCGGGCATCTGTGTCCATCGGTGTCCATCTGTGGTTGAACGGAGTTTCTTTTGCATGGCATGGCATGCATGCACAGGGGAACTGAGCTCCCTCCGATTTGGTGGACAGACGGGGTGGTTGCGGGTGTCAAGTTGAGCCCAAGCAATTCTCGTTTTGCTGTAGGGGACGAGGTGACGAGACTCATTTCTCTTGAGCTAAGCGACTCCTCGCGCGGTCTCCTGCATCCGCCGAGTGGAATCCATTTGCGCGGTTGACATGCGGGCGCTTCGGATCGTTAGTTTCCTCATGCGCGTCGCATTCAAGGACATCGAAGCCGCGGCCAAACGGATTGCCGGGCATGTGATCGAAACGCCTTGCCCGTATTCCATCCCGCTTTCGGAAGCCACCGGAATGCAGATTTTTTGCAAATTGGAATACCTGCAACGGACGGGCAGTTTCAAGGAACGCGGTGCGCGCAATGCCTTGCTGCAACTGGCGCCGGACCAGCAGCAGCGCGGAGTGATTGCCGCGTCGGCCGGCAATCACGCGCTCGGGCTGGCATGGCACGCCAAACTGCTTGGGATTCCCGTGACGGTTGTGATGCCACGATTCGCGCCGCTCACGAAGGTAGCAAACTGCCAGCGTTTCGGCGCTCGAGTGCTGCTCGAAGGCGCGACGCTCACCGAGGCAAAAATCCGCGCGGAAGAAATCCGGGATGCCGAAGGACTGACTTACATCAATGGCTACGATGATCCGGAAATCATCGCGGGGCAGGGGACGATCGGCTTGGAAATCTCCGCGCAGGTGCCGGACCTTGACGCGATCGTCGTGCCGATTGGCGGCGCGGGATTGGTTGCCGGTCTGGCGCTCGCGTTGAAGACATTGAAGCCGAAAGTGCAGATCATTGGAGTGGAGCCTGAACACGCTTCCAGCTTCAGCGCCGCACTTTCCGCCGGGCAGCCGGTGAATTTCGAACTGAAGCCGACGCTCGCTGATGGTCTTGCGGTTTCCAGAGTCGGCGCCAACGCGTTTGCCATTGCCCGTGATTATGTCGATCGCACGGTTCTGGTCGCGGAGCATGACCTGGCGCTGGCGGTTCTGCGGCTGATGGAATTGGAAAAAGCGGTCGTGGAAGGTGCGGGCGCCGCGCCGCTGGCCGCCTGTCTGGCCGGGCTTGGGCCGGAATTGAAAGGGAAGAAAGTCGTGTTGCCGCTGTGTGGCGGGAACATTGATCTGACCACGCTGGATCGCGTGCTGGAACGCGGCCTCGCCTTTGATGGACGTCTCTGCCGATTTACCGCGACCATCAGCGATCGTCCGGGTGGATTGGCGCGCTTTGCGGGTCTGATCGCTGAAGAGGGCGCCAGCGTGATGCACATCGCTCACGATCGCGCCTTCAACGACGACATCAATACCGTCACAGTCCATTGCGTGTTGGAGACGCGCGATTCCGATCACATCGCGAAAGTCATCGAACGGTTGAATGGGGAAGGATTTCGGATTTTGCAGTAAGAAGTCTGGGTTGACTGATACAGGCAATCGCAATTTACGCGGAAATTCCTGGATGCTAACGTCGGATCATGAAAACAGTGACTTCAATTGCGCGCGTGATGTCCTTGGCGTGGCTGATCGCTTTCCTTGGATTCATTACGGTTGGCTGCCGTTCTGCGTCGAAGGTGGATTGGAACAGCCGAGTCGGCGGCTACACTTACGATCAGGCGGTCAAAGAGTTTGGTCCGCCTGACAAATCGGCGCGCCTGAGTGACGGCAAATTGGTGGCAGACTGGATACAGCGCAGCCGCGGTGGTGGTTTGAGTTTCGGTATCGGAACGGGAATTTCCAGCGGTCACGCTGGTGTCGGCGTCAGCCAAACTGTGGCGCCCAATCCAAGCGATCGAATTCTGCGTCTGACCTTCGACGCGGACGACAAGCTCATTGGCTGGTCAAAGAGCCGTTGAGAAGCTTGCCGATTGACTGACCCTCGACAGCCTCTTTCAAATGGCGAAATCCGAGTCGTCGATCTTCACCGTTTCGGTCGGCGGCATCAACATCCCGGCGGCAACTGTGGCGTTCGTGCCTTGCTCAATCAGGATGAAGGAACCGGTGAGACGATTGGTGTTGTAACCGTCGAAGATCAACGGCTTGGCCGTCTTGAGGCGCACCACACCGATGTCGTTGACGGCCAGTTCAGCCGGTTGCGGATCGGAATCGAGCGTCGAGACATTGATCCGGCTTTCCAGGCTGGTGACGACGGCCTGCACCGTTTGCGTGGTGTGCTTCAGGAAATATTTCTTTCCCTGTTGCAACGGGCGCGGATGCATCCAGCAAATGCGCGCATGCAAATCAGAGGTAAGGCCGGGAAGATTGTCGAAGCCAACGATCACATCGCCACGGCTGACATCGAGGTCGTGTTCGAGACAAACGGTGACTGACTGCGGCGAAAACGCTTCCGGCATCGAGCCTTCATGGGTCCAGATGTCTTTGACGGTAGTTTTCAAACCGCTGGGCAGAATGAGAACCTGCTGACCTTTTTGAACGATTCCGCCCGCGATCTGGCCGCTGAGGCCGCGGAAATCGTGGAGCTTTGGATCGGTGGGATTGTTCGGACGATTCACCCATTGCACGGGAAAACGGAACGCGCTGAGGTTCCAATCGCTGGCAATGTGAACGGTCTCAAGATGGCTGAGCAGGGTTGGGCCGCCAAACCACGGCGTGTGTTTCGAGGGTTCGACAACGTTGTCACCGTTCAATGCGCTGAGTGGAATGAACTTCACATCGCGGAACACGTCGAGCTTCGGCAGAAAGCCTTCGACTTCTTCGCGGATTTCCAGGAAGCGTTCTTCGCTCCAGTCCACCAGATCCATTTTGTTGACGGCGATCACCAGATGCGGAATGCCCAGCAGGGCGGCGATGTAGGTGTGACGACGGGTTTGTTCGATGACGCCTTGGCGCGCATCCACAAGCACGATCGAGAGATTCGCGCTGGAGGCGCCGGTCACCATGTTGCGCGTGTATTGCACGTGGCCCGGCGTGTCGGCGACGATGAACTTGCGTTTCGGCGTTGCAAAGTAGCGGTAGGCGACGTCGATGGTGATGCCCTGTTCGCGTTCGGCGCGGAGGCCGTCGGTGAGGTTCGCCAGATTGATCTGTCCGCCGCCCGTGATGTCGGCGGAGCGTTCCAACGCTTCAAGCTGATCCTCCATCAGATTCTTGGAGTCATAGAGCAAGCGGCCGATGAGCGTGGATTTGCCGTCATCGACGGAGCCGCAGGTGTTGAAGCGGAGAATTTCGATCGTGTGAGCGGTGTGGGGCATGGCTTTTGAAAGCGTTAATTAGTTGAAAGGCTAAACCGTTGAATCGTTTTGGATTCCTGTGTTGGTGTAATCACGGTTCAGCGCGTCAACGATTGAACATCTTTACGCTGTTAGAAATATCCTTGTTTCTTGCGGTCTTCCATCGCGGCTTCGGACGCCTTGTCGTCGGCGCGGGAACCGCGTTCGGTGACGCGAGCGGCCGCGACTTCCGCGATGATATCGTCCACGGAATCCGCCGGTGATTCCACCATGCCGGTGCTGATGATGTCGCCAATGGTGCGCACGCGGACGACCATGTCCTTGATTTCCTCGTTGGGTTTCAACGTGAGGAGATTACTGACCGGCAGCCATTGACCATTGCGGCGAACGCTCTGGCGTTTGTGGCTGAAGTAGATCGTGGGCACTTCCAGCTTTTCACGGCGGATGTATTCCCAAACGTCCATCTCGGTCCAGTTGCTGAGTGGAAACACACGCATGTGTTCGCCGGGATTCACACGAGCGTTGTAGAGATTCCAGATCTCCGGGCGCTGATTTTTCGGATCCCATTGGCCGAAGCTGTCGCGGAAACTGAAAAAGCGTTCCTTGGCGCGAGCCTTTTCCTCGTCACGCCGCGCGCCACCAATGGCGCAATCGAAACGAAATTCCTCCACGGCCGCGAGCAACGTCGGAATCTGAAGCCGGTTGCGGCTGACTTCGCCCGGGGTGGGCACCGCGATGCCTTTGGCAATCGCATCTTCGACTTTGCGAACGATAAGTTTGCCGCCGAGTTGCTTGGCGCGACGGTCGCGAAACTCGTTCAGTTCGGGAAAATGATGCCCGGTGTCGACGTTCAGGAAAGGCATCGGAATGTCGGAAGGGCGAAACGCCTTTTCCGCAAGCCGCAGGAGGCAGATGGAATCTTTGCCGCCGGAAAACAGGATCGCCGGGCGTTCAAATTCCGCGGCGACTTCACGCATGATGTGAATCGCCTCGGTCTCGAGATGTTGCAGATGGTCGAGATGATATTTCGACGTGGGCATTTTATCGCTGTTGAATTGAATTGGAGCCGAAGCGAGCGGTTGCCTGGGCAAGGCTCCATCGATCGTCAGACTTCCATTGTCAGTATTCATAGTTGGGGGTTCAAGCTTTGACTGCCGCGCCGCCCCATGCAGCATGCAGGCCGCACTCGCGTTTGTCATCTGCTTTGGCGGGGTCGAAGTAATCCCACTCATTCGGCAAATTATTTTCGCTGAGGTATTTTTCCATCTCAGCATCGCTCCAATGGAAAAACGGGCTGACCTTGAGCGCGCCAAAATTCCGGTCTTCGGAAACGATGTCGAGTTCGGCGCGGTTGGGATTCTGCACTTTGCGCAGCGCGGTGATCCAGACGGTGGGAGCGAGTTCCTTCATGCCGCGTTGAAACGGTTCCAGTTTCATCAGCGCGCTGAACTGCTTGAGGCCGGGTTCGTCGTCCGTGGAAGGAATTTCACCGTAGATCGCATCGCGATGCGCGGCGGTGAGTTTCGGCAGGAACGGCTTGAGATTCAAGCCAAGCGACTTCTTCAAAGTCTCGGCGTGTTTGTAAGTCGCCGGGCGATTGTAACCATGATCGACCCACAGCACGGGAATGTTCGGTTGCACCTGAACGCAGAGATGGAGAATCGCCGCTTCGTAAGGACGGAAGTTGGTCGAAACAATCGCGCGGTCGTTGGCTTGAGCAATGGCCCAGCGGAGAATCTCCAATGGAGACTGGGAGCGCAGTTGAGCGTTGGCTTGGGCAATTTGGGCAGGCGTCATGGACATAGAAAATTCAGTTCAGGCTGACAAGCCGGAGAGGGCTTTATCATTTCAGAAATGTGTGATGCTAAAGGTTGCGGGCTCGCGATCATTGCGGTGCGCTGGCGACCGCAGCTTCCGCCAAAAACACCCGATCGCACCAATCGCCAAAACGTTCACCCACATTGCGTTCTTTGACGTAGCGTTCGAGCACGGGGCGCAGTTCGTTCTCTGTATCGGCATCTTTCACGGCGTCCTTCCACAGGCGGTTCATGCGAGTCCCCGCGGTGTCGGCGCCCAGCCAGATTTGATAGCGGCCCGGTGATTTGCCGACAAACGCGATCTCGGCCATGTACGGCCGGGCGCAACCGTTCGGGCAGCCGGTGGAGCGAATGATGATTTCTTCGCCGGCGAGACCAACCTCGGCGAACAGCTTTTCCAGACGATCAATCAAACCCGGCAACATGCGTTCCGACTCCGCCAGAGCGAGACCGCAAGTGGGCAGGGCGGGGCAGGCCATCGCGGCTCTGTGTAGAATGGTGGTTTGATTTTCGGTTTTGATGCCGTGCCGATGCAGAATTTCGTTAATCGCCGGTTTCTTGGATTCCTCGATATTCGCCAGAATCATGTTCTGATTCGCCGAGAGGCGAAATTCCAGTTCTGGAAACTTTTCGGCCACCTCGCGCAACGCGGTTTTGAGTGTGTGTCCCGGCACGTCTTTGACGCGGCCGGTTTCCACGAACAACGTCAGGAACCATCTGCCGTCATAGGCTTTGTGCCAGTCGTAAAGATCGCCGGTGGTTGTGAATCGGTACGTCCGCGCCGGCTCCAGCGTGGTGTTGGCGCGTTTTTCAACTTCAGCGCGCGCCCAGTCCACACCGTGGTCGGCGATGACATACTTCAAGCGGGCGTGCTTGCGATCGGTGCGGCTGCCAAAATCGCGGTGAATGGTCAGCACGGCTTTGGCGACATCGATCAGCTTTTCCGGTTTGAAAAATCCGATCACGTCGGCCAGTCGCGGGAAGGTGGCTTCGTTGCCGTGACTGCGGCCCATGCCGCCGCCAATCGCGAGATTGTAGCCGACGAGTTCATCGTTTTCCACGATGGCGATCAGTCCGAGGTCATTCGTGAAAACGTCCAGGTCGTTCACGGGCGGAATGACAAACGCGACTTTGAATTTGCGCGGCAAATAGGTCGTGCCGTAAAGCGGATCAACAAAGTCTTTGTTCTCGCTGGCGTTGAGGTCGAGTTGATTGCCATCGATCCAGATCGAGTGATATGCCTTCGTCTTGGGCGCCAAGGCTTGGGCAACTCGATTGCAGTCCTTTACCACCTGCTCGCGCGCCTTGGTGTAAGCGGGTGTCGGTGGCGCCAAAGTATTGCGGTTTACATCGCCGCAAGCCGACAGAGTCGAGAGCAGCGATTCATTGATCCCTTTGATCAGCGGCCGCAATCCAGGTTTCAGAATGCCATGAAACTGGATGCTTTGGCGGGTCGTAATCCGCAGGGTGTTGTTGCCGTATTTCGTCGCGAGATCATCGAAAACCGCCCATTGCGGAGCGGTCAAAACGCCGCCCGGAATGCGGCCCCGCACCATCATCATGTATTTTTTTCCGGTCTTGCGCAGATCGCGATCGTCCTGCTGATAGGACCCGTGAAACTTCAAAAACTCACGATCATCGTCGGAAAAATGATCGGTTGTTTCATCCAAAATAGTGGCCATGATGCTTCCCGCCAGCGTCGGGGTCGCGGCCTTGATCTCTTCGTTATGTGTCACTTTTGCTGGCGTTTCTGTAATCACAAGTTATATGCTTAGGTTATGTAGGATTATTCAAGTCGTCCGCTGTGTTGTCAAATCTGTTCTGGTCCTGATCCGTAAAAACTTTTTACCTAGCAAATTGATGGAAGAATTACCAGTCTGACATTTGACTGTTTTTGGTGTGACCAGCACGTCTCCCAGCGGGCAACTAACGATGAATCAGCAGCAGACAATTTATTATTTCGACAACAATGCCACCACGCGGGTTGCGCCCGAAGTGGTGGACGCGATGATGCCTTACCTCCGTGATTTTTGGGGTAATCCGTCCAGCGTTTACAACTTTGGCAAACAAATCGCCAAGCATGTCGAAAAGGCGCGCGAGAAGGTGGCGGCGCTGATCAATGCCGAGCCGCGGGAAATTGTCTTCACCAGTTGCGGGACGGAAAGCAACAACTCTGCGATTCACAGCGCGCTGGTGACGCATCCCCACAAACGGCACGTCATCACGACGGCCGTTGAACATTCGGCGAACATCAAGTTTTGCGGCGCGCTGAAAAAGCAGGGCGACGACATCACCTTCCTGCCGGTCGAACCTGATGGCTCTTTGGACATTCATCTCCTGGAACAATCGATCCGTCCCGACACGGCGATCGTTTCCGTAATGTGGGCCAACAATGAAACCGGCGTGATTTTCCCCATCGAAGAAATTGCTGCGATCTGCCGGAGCAAGGGAGTTTTGTTTCATACCGACGCCGTTCAGACGCCCGGCAAATTCAAGATCGATGTGCAGGATCTCGGTGTGGATTTTCTCTCGCTTTCCGCTCACAAGCTGCATGCGCCCAAGGGAATCGGGTTGCTCTACGTGAAGCACAAAACCAAATACGAGCCTTACGTCACCGGCGGCGGACAGGAACGCGGGCGTCGTGGAGGAACCGAGAACGTGCCTTACATTGCGGGGTTTGGCCGCGCGGCGGAATTGGCCATGGCGCATCTGAAAGAAGAGAATACGCGCATTCGCCTGCTGCGGGACAAACTGGAAAATGGAATTCTGCACAGCATTCCCAAAACAGTCCGCAACGGTTCAAAAGAAAATCGCCTGCCCAACACCGCGAATCTTTCGTTTGAAGGCATCGAAGCCGAGAATCTTCTGCACGCGCTGGACCACGTGGGGATTTGTGTTTCCAGCGGTTCCGCCTGCACTTCGGGATCGCTCGATCCCTCTCATGTGCTGATGGCGATGGGATTCACGGTGGCGCGAGCCCGGGGAAGCGTTCGTTTGAGCCTGGGCATCTACAACACCGAGGCTGAAGTGGACTATGTCTTGAAGCACCTTCCGCCGATCATCGCCAAGCTGCGGTCGCATGCGCCCAAAGCAAAGGATTCGCATCGCTCGGTGAATGCTTAACGAGCCGAGATCTTTATGATCAAAATTGGAATCCTGAATCCACAATTGCTCTCACTGCTCGCACGCGTTCGTCACACCAACACCGTGGTAATTTCCGACCGCGGGTTTCCGTTCTGGCCGGAGATCGAGACGGTGGATATTTCGTTGGTGGATAATCTTCCTGCCGTGCTGGACGTGGTGCGCGCCCTGCGGTCGAACTTCAACATTGGAAAAGCGTGGATGGCGCAAGAGTTTCTCAAGGTGAACGATGAAAAAACCCAGGCTGCCTTTGCTGAAGCGTTGAAGGGAATTCCGCTCACTCACGAGCCGCATGTGGATTTCAAGAAGCGCGTTCCGCACGCGGTTGGACTGATCCGAACCGGGGACACCGTTCAATACGCGAACATGATTCTGGAATCTGCTTAGTCCTCCGGTCATCCTCGCGGGAACCAAACAAAACCTATGTCAGATCCCATCATCTTCCAAAAATCTCCCATCGTTCAAAAAGTCGAGCCCGGCACTTATTGGTGGTGCTCGTGCGGTCGTTCAAAAAGTCAGCCGTTTTGTGACGGTTCACACAAGGGCACTGGTTTGGCGCCCACCAAGGTGGAAATTGCTGAAGCGAAAACGGTGGCCTGGTGCGCCTGCAAGCATTCCAAAACCATGCCGTTCTGTGACGGCTCGCATTCCAAGCTTTAGCTGGCGTTCGCTGAGTCTCGAATCAAAAGCAAAAAGCGATAGAGCGGACTGCCACTCTATCGCTTGCTTGCATCAACCAACAGGTCCGATCAGGTCTTCCGCTTAAAAAGTGCGCTTGGGTCGGCCAGGTTCAGCACCGAAAGATCCAGTCCGGCATTCGGATCACGTTCCAGTGAACGTTGCAATTGGCTGGCGATTCGTCGCGCGGCCGGCTCGGCGAAATATTTTATCGCGCCAACACTCAGTTGCGCTTTGAAGATTACGACCAGCAGGCAATGTTGGTCCACGCAGAGTGCAAACATGCTGAAGGTTTCGCCCTGCTGATAAACGCTGTTGAAGTTGGTTTCATTCACCAGGTTGGCAATGGTCTGGTTCGCCAGATAAGCGCCGGAAGCCAAGGCGGCAATCGTTGTCAGATCGAATTGCCGCGCGTCGCCCTGATGGCTGATGAGGAACCCGCCCTTGTCGATGATCAGGGCTGTGGTCGCGTCGGTTTGCTTCAGTAACTCGCGGCACGCGTCGTCGAGTTCCTGAATGTCTTCCTCGAGAAGTTGGGGCAGAGTAGCCATGTCATGCGTATTGCGGAGTTCCCTGGTTGATGTACTTGTTCAGCAACATGCGGGTGATCATGTTGAGGGTTTCAAATACACCCTCGCACTTGTGCGAGACGGCCGTAAAGGACGGCACCTGAACTTCGCGGTTGTTGAGCAAAAATTCCATGTATTCCACCGGCGCGACATTCTGCAGATCGCGTTTATTGTACTGCAACACGTAGGGAATATCGTTGAGGTTCAACTTCAGCGCCCGCAGGTTTTCCTCCAAGTTTTGAAAGCTCTCCACGTTCTCCGCCATTTTTTCATACTGCGAATCCGCCACGAACACGATGCCGTCCACGCCTCGCAGCACGAGTTGCCGGGTGGTGTTATAAATCACCTGGCCGGGAACCGTGTAGAGCTGGAACTTGGTCTTGAAGCCCTTGATCGACATGGCCTCGATCGGAAGGAAGTCGAAGAACAAGGTGCGATCGGAGCTGGTCGCCAGCGATACCAGCTTGCCTTTGTTTCCGGCTGCGGTTTGCACGTGGTCGTGCACTTGAACCAGGTTCGTCGTTTTGCCGCCCATCGCGGGCCCGTAATAGACGATCTTGACCTGAAGTTCCTTGGTTGCCTGATTGATTATTGCCATAACAGATTATTGTTTTTTACGATCGAGTTCCGCTGCGAGAGAAGCCAGTTGAGCTGTGGGCAGGCCCTGACCTGCGCGGCCGAACACAGCAAAGAAAATTGCGTTCACCCGGAAAATTTTCCACGGGACATTGCCGACGGTGAAATTCAGGTTGTTCAATTCGCCCATGCGCAGTTCCCGCGTGCACTGGCTGACCTTGCCGAAAATCTGGGGAAGAAACGCGGCCAACGTATCGCCATTCAAATCAGCAGGCAGCTTGCTCGCGACCATGAGACCATCAGGCAAAGCGACCAACGCTCCGTAAACGCCTTCCATCGCCGCGGCTCGTGCCACCACTTCGTTCGGCGTCGCATAGCGCGACAGGAAGTTGGTTTCGATCGTTGGCTTGCGCTTGAACTCGGTCTCGTCGACATGGGCTGAATCCGAGGCGTCCGCCCAGACGTAGTAATTCGTGTCCACCGGCTTCGCAACGGGATAACTCAGCGGAGTTGCTGCGGGAGCGATTGGGGCCGGAGCCGGACTGCTGGCAACAGGGGCGCTGACGCTGTCGTCCGGTTGGGGAAAACCGAAGAACAGATTCGGGATGTTTTCGTCGATGGCCACTTTTTGCTGATTCGAGGCGACCGGCTGTTTTTTCCACGCCATAAAAAGTGGCGCGATGACTTTGAGCGGAAGCTCAAGCACTGTGCTGTCGTGTGCCGAACCGGCGGACAAGATCGCGGGGCGAATCCAGGACTGAATCGTCTTCCATGGGAACGTGATCTTCCCACGTTTCATGGCTTCTTCGATACTTTCAACCGGCAGGGCGACATTCGCATCCAACAGGTTCAAGCGGAGCATCTCCTGGCGCAAAGCCTCCGGCCACGGTTCGGACAAAGCCGCCAAGCGTACCGTGAGCGTTGGCCCCTCCTTCACCGGCTTGGCTGATGGCACCGCAGGCGTGTTCACTGGCGCCGGAATGCCAATGGACGAACTCAAATTGCGCAGGGCTGAAGAAACGGGGATCGCTGAATGCGTGTCGATGGCCGGGCTTGCTGGTGCCGCGGGCGGCGGCGTGGACGTAATGGAATTGCGCAACGGGATCGGAGCCGGTTGTACGGGTGCCGGTT
>JBQCEJ010000129.1:0-4162 GCA_051960355.1 Verrucomicrobiota bacterium
AAAATCTCAAATGCCAGTCGCCGCGCGGGTCAGGCTTTGGCATCGGCTTTGAGCAGCGCACTTGCCAGACCGTCGATCGAATGGTCCTTTGCTTCGACGGCGGGTTCAAGGCCGAGCGCCCGAATCGCTTTGCTGGTTTCAGGTCCGATAGAAGCCAGCCGGGCTTGGGGAAATTGCTTTGCCAGTTTCGGCAGATCGAAGCGGCCATGGAAATGTTCGACTGTCGATGCGCTGGTAAACGTGATCCAGTCCGCGCCACCTTCGAGCATTTTGGTTGCGCTGCCGCTGCGATCTTCTGTCTCGGCAATGGTTTTGTAGATCGCAATGTCGTCCACGATCGCGCCCAAGGCTTCCAGCGCCTGCGGCAATTCCGGGCTAGCCACTTCCGCGCGGAGCAGGCAGATCTTCAGGTTCTCGACGGTTTCATATTTGTTCATCGCGTCTGCGATTTTGGAGCCCAGCGCTTCGTCCGGCATCAAGTCCACTTGCAAATGCAATTCCTTCAGCTTGGCAGCCGTCGCTGGTCCAATTGCGGCAATGCGAACTCCGCCGATGTCGCGCAAATCCTGGAAGCGTCGGAAGAACAATTCAAAAAACGAGGTGACGCCATTGGGGCTGGTGAAGACCAGCCAGTCGTATGAATTCAACTCCAACAACGCATCCACAATGTCTTCCTTGCGATCCGAAGGAACGATTTTGATTGTTGGAATCTCCAGGATTTCCGCGCCCAAATCGGACAGCTTTTGGGAAAGCTGACTGGCCTGTTCGCGTGTGCGTGTGACCACGACGCGTCTGCCGAAGAGCGGACGTTGCTCAAACCAGTTCAGTTTGGAACGCAGCTTTACCACGCTTCCGATGATGGTGATGGCGGGCGCTGAAAAGTTTTCCCTCGTGGCAATCTGAGCAATGGTCGCCAACGTGCCTTCGATGGAATCCTGACGGGCAGTTGTTCCCCAGCGCACCATGGCGACCGGAGTTTCCGGCGACAGGCCGCGAGTCATAAGCGTTTCGGTCAATTCTTTCAGGCGCTTCAAGCCCATGAGAATGATTTTGGTGCCGGGGATTTTGGCAATCTGTTCGAAATCCAGATCGGAAGCTTCCTTCTCCGGATCCTCGTGTCCCGTCAGCACAGTGAAGGTGGAGGCGTGATCGCGATGGGTGAGGGGAATGCCTGCATAACTCGGCGCGGCAACGATCGAGGACACACCGGGCACGACTTCAAACGGGATTTTGGCGGCCACCAATTCTTCGGCTTCTTCACCGCCACGTCCGAAAATGTAAGGATCGCCGCCTTTCAAACGAACGACGCATTTGCCTTCGCGCGCTTTTTCAACGATCAGCGAGTTGATTTTTTCCTGGGAGAGCGCACCGGCTTTGCCCTGACTGCCGCGATTAATGAGTTCAGCCGTTGGCGAAGCGAACCGAAGCAGTTCGGGATTCACCAGGACGTCGTAAACAACAACATCCGCTCGCCGTAGCAATTCCGCTCCGCGCAAAGTCAGCAAACCCGCGTCGCCCGGACCGGCGCCAACCAGATACACAATGCCTTTCAATTTCACCCGCCCAGCTTAGTGGCTGGCAGGCTGCGGAGCAATTGAGCAGATGCGAACGGCGGGGTTTTTCAATTTGCGAAGAGTGGTTGAAGTGGTTACGTTTTGAACATGACGGAATCGCAACAAAAGCGGTTGAAACGGATCATGAAAGATGCACTCCGGATTCAGGATCGTTTCAAAGCCGAACCGGTTCTGGCCCGCACAGGCAAGGGCTATTTGAAGAGTGAGGGTGTTGAAACCCTGCAGCGCATCAAAGCGGGCCTGCGAAAATCCGCTGCTCACTGACTGGCTGATCTCCCTTCCCATGTTGTGGCTGGTTAAACGTTGGCTCGAACCTTTCGACTGGGAGCTCGTCACCGGAATCAATCAGGGGCTTTGCAAGCAGAAGAACGCGTTGCACAAACCGACCTCAGACGGATATTTGCCAGCCAAGACTCTTTGGGAGAAAAGCCAGTCCCACGACCTCTCTTTAACGGAAGCGATCGAAATTTGCCTGAAGTGTCACCGTTTGGCGCCGTTCTGCTTCTATAACGGAAACACCTTCGCCGCCATCGCGCGGGATCTGGTGGCCGAAGTATCAGCTGGCTTGTCTCCGGACAAAGCCCACATTCTGCGCAGCATCGCGGGGCACATCGTGGCCGGAACAGCGACGAACATTGAACGCAAGCAGCTGGAAGAGATGCTGGCGGAGCTGGGCAAATAGCACGCTCCAGATCGCTCAAGTCGGAAGCAAGCCGTTAGGCTTTCAACTCGGATGCCAACCGCCGCCCCAGTTCAGCCGGTTGATCGATTGAGACTTTTCCTTCGGCACGCCGAACGGTTTCGCCGATGAAGGAAACCACTTTCATTCGAAGTTCATTCCCGATCACTTCCGTGTGCGCGCCAACCGGACTTTGACAGCCACCGCCCATGCCAGCGAGAAAGGCGCGCTCGGCAATGACGCATTGGAGCGTGTTGAAATCATTCAGCTTTTCGCAAATCGCGGCGATCCGTTCGTCGTTCTCGCGAATCTCAATTCCGATCGCACCCTGACCCACGCAGGGGAGCATCACTTCCGGTCCCAACACGGTGGCGAGCAAACCTTCCGGAACGTCTGGACCTTCCAGTTTCCCCTCGGGGGTAATCCGATAATGCAGGCGCGTGATGCCGGCGAGAGCGAGCACCGTCGCGTCGAGTTCCGGGTTGTCCATCAGCTTCTGCATGCGCGTCAGGACGTTTCCGCGAATGTCAGGAACTTTCAAACCAGGTTGTTGTGCGAGCAGTTGCGCTTTGCGTCGTGTGCTGCTGGTGGCCACGACTGCGTCGGCCGGCAAATCTTTGATGGCCAGTCCGGGTTTGAATCCACGACGTGTCTTTGGGCTGGTGCCGGGCGACTCAAGTTTCGAGAGAAAAGCTGCGTCGCGGTAGATCAGCACATCGCAGACGTTCTCCCGTTTTCCGCCGACGCCGCCGAGCTTCAAACCGGTCGGCAGCTCAGTTGGCAAATCTTTCAAACTGTGCACGGCGAAATCGGCCGTCTTGTCCAGCAGCGCGACTTCGAGTTCCTTCGTGAACAAACCTTTCGGCAGCGTCTTGCTTTCCTGCGCCATCGACGCGGTTTGAAGTTTGTCGCCGGTCGTCTTGATGATCTTGAGTTCGAACGATTGCTCAGGAAAGGCGGCGCGGCAGCGGGCCAAAATCATATTGGATTGAGCCAAAGCCAGGGCGCTGCCGCGAGTGGCGATGCGGATGGTGTCGTTCGTTTTCAAGCTGGTTGGAAAGTATCGCCTGTTTGAAGTCGGAGCGATGAAAAATTACTGCCCGAATGCCGGGTGAATCTTCGCGTCTGCCTGCCTGGAAGGCGCGATCCCAATCAAGCTCTTGGCCTTCTCGTGAATGATTTTTTCGCAGATGACAATTTCCTCCCGGCGCTGCTGCAGGTAATCGTTCGCGATGGTTTGCAGATCATCGACGTTGTAGAGGTAAACGTTGGGAATCAAGTTCACTTCCGAGTCGATGTCGCGCGGAACGGCGATGTCGATCAGCAGCAGCGGACGATTTTTCCGAAGCTTCATCTGCGGCTCCAGATTCGCGCGGTTCAGAATGGGAACCGTGGCGGACGTGCTGCTGATGGCGATGTCGATGGTCGCGAATTCATTCGCCCAATCGTCAAATTGAACCGCGCGGCCGCCCAGATCGGCAGCCAGTGTTTGCGCCCGTTCCAGCGAGCGATTGGCGACCACGAGGCTTTTCGCGCCGCGAGAGAGCAGGGCGCGTGCGGTTTTCTCACTCGTATCGCCTGCGCCGATGACCATGACGTGGCGATCTTTGAGCGTTTCGAAAATCTTTTCCGCCAGTTCGACCGCAACCGATGCCACCGAGATGCTGCCGCGCTGGATGCTCGTGTCGGTGCGCACTTGCTTGGCAACGTTGAACGCGCGTTGGAACGCTTTGTTCAAACGACTGCCGGTGTGCTGATGCTGGAGAGCGAGGTCGTAAGCTTTCTTGAGCTGGCCGAGAATTTCGGTTTCGCAAAGGACCATCGAGTCGAGTCCGCTCGCGACATTGAAGATGTGATGGTCGCTGTGCGTCTCAGCCAGCGCGTTGATCTCGTCCGTGAGCGTATCCCG